>JAAZIH010000094.1 GCA_012800995.1 Chloroflexota bacterium | reverse complement strand
CAAAAACACATGGCGCAGACGCCATGCGTCAGTAGATAAAGCTATCAGTAGCCAACCAAACTGGCGCGTGACGTCCCATGTGTGACGAACATTAATAAGCCAATAAATCGCCACGCGCAACAACTGCACGGCGAGACGCCGACAGTAGAAAAAGTCCTGTTCGCTGAGGTGTCTCGCCGAAGCAAAATCCCCAATCCAGCCAATTGAGGAATTTCTTTTAACGCATTGTCACTATTCCAGCCTTTGTAGCGACTTGTTAATGTAGCTACAATTAAATGTGTTTAAGGAAATCTATGAAAGATACAATGAGAGCAAAGGCTCAGCCATAGGTGAACAGATGACAAGAAGCAATCCCCTCGATTTAGAGCAATCCTTTGACAAGCTCTACCGCGAAAATCTGCGACCGCTCTTTCAATACTTGTTTAGCCGTGTGCAAGACATTCACCTGGCAGAAGACCTGAGTTCCGAAACTTTTATCAGCGCGTTTGAATCACTCAATCGCCTCAAATCAGCCGACAAATTCAAGCCATGGCTGTTTACCATCGCCCGCAACAAGGCGAATGACCATTTCCGAAGGCTCAAACGCCAACCAACGCTCGAACTTGATGAGGAAATAGCAGCGCTGCCCTTACAAGAACAAGCAGGAAACAATAACCAGGACCAACGGGTTTTGGTGCAACAGCTTTTCGCCAGGCTTAAACCTGCTGAACAGGAACTGCTGCGCCTAAAACTGGTTGCCAGCTTGACCTTTAAAGAAATAGCCATCCTGCTAAAAAGCAATGAGAACAATGTTAAAAAATCTTATTATCGGCTCCTGGAGCGCCTTCAAGCCCAGGTGGAGTAATACAATGAAAACGCAAAAAATAGAAGAAGCCATCCAATCTTCTTTCGCATTACCAGAACCCTCGCCTGAGTTCGAAAAAAGTCTTGCCCAGACTTTACGAACTCAGCTTCATACACAAAAAATAAAACCGCGTCAACGCTTCCATCCATCCCGCTCATGGGCATATGCGCTTGCTATTGTTACCATATTAGCCATCGTTGTTTTTGCCCTTGGCCCTCAAAAAGTGCTGGCACAAATTCAATCCTGGTTAGGTTTTATTCCCGGGATTGGTTTGGTGTCTGATGACACTTCCTCTTTGCGCGTGTTGGCGGAACCCGCTTCTCAGACTTTGGACGGAATCACTGTGGAAGTGTCGAAAGCTGTAGCAAGCTCCGATAAAACCTACGTGGATTACCAGGTCTTTGGACTAACCAACCAGCATTTTCCTGACCACGAAAGCGATCCGGGCTGCCATTTTGAACCAAGCTTGAAGCTTCCCGATGGCACAAACCTGGCCTTTTCAGATGGCTATTATGAAGCTGTGCCTAAAGATATTAACCAGCTTGTGCTCCATCTTTCATGTATCCCAGGCACAGACACCACCAAAACGTCTTCCAACTGGCAAATTCCCTTTACCCTCAAAGTCGCTGATGATTTGGTGACCATGCCGGTAGTGCTCCCTGAGCCTCGGGTCTGGAATCAATCAGACCAAGCACCTGATAACGCGGAAAACATAACCGCATTACAGATTCATACCGTAGTCGAGACACCCAAAGGTTACATCATGACCGGTTGGGTCGAAACAGACCTCAACATCGCTCTTGGCCCGATAAATCCGAAACTGATCGATTCAAACGGCATTGAAGTCCCGACCAGACTCAGCCAGCAAGCTGCCGATCTGATGCAAAGCATCCCTGCAGAACATCAATTTTACGCATGGGGTTTTGAGTTTGACAGCGAAGGGCTTAGCTTCCCGTTGACCGTCAGCTTTAGCATGCTACCAAAGGCTGACCAAAGCACGTTTGAACCTGCACGATGGGCGGTTGATCTTGGCGCGAATCCACAAAGCGAACAAATATGGGAGTTCCAGCAGACACTAAGCCTCGGTGAAGCTGAAGTCACCATAAACAAGCTGCAGTACATGGTGCCAAATCGCTTAAAGCTTTTCTTTACCGCGACGAATGGGCTGATTGACCTTAATATCGAATTTCCTGATTTACAGGTTTCTGGTGGTGGCGGTGGTGGTCATTCGGATGCCCCTGACAGCTCTATGTCTTTCGAAAGAAGCTTTATTTTTGAGACCATGCCCAAAGGGAATCTTGAAATCCTTTTCACCAATCCGGTTTTTGCTCAAGACGCTATGGTTTTCAGCGGTATTTGGCAACCTGCCACAGCCCACGCGCCCTACCCTGAAATGGCAATGCACACCTGCCCATCCTTACCCTTGGACCTCACAAGAAGCGATTTGCCAGTCTTTAGCCAGGCTTATTCCGTCCTCTACCGCCAAATAAGTGGCGACCCGGCCAAATATGAGCTGATTTATCGTGATTCTCAGGCTGCAGAAAGCGTCGTCCTCTCAGATAATTCAGTTAGGGGATCCATCAGTCCGGATGGCACACAAGTGCTCTACCCGACTGACACAGAAGGTTACACGCTACACAAGCTTGGCGATAATCATAAACAGATACTCGCTGGTATCATAGGTAGTGATAGCATGTGGTCACCCGATGGAAACTATATTGCTTACGTCCGGGGTGATGGTGATGTCATTAACGCACCAGCTTTCGCTAAAGTGGATGGAACCGAAGCAAGCTCCATCAGCGAACTGGGTTACGCGATGATTGCAGGATGGTCATCCGACAGCCGCACGATTTTTTTCACGCTGCCCTGGTTTAATAGCTCTTCATGGAAGGTGATGGCTTATGATATTGAAAGTAAAGAAAGCAAAGAGCTCTTCACCATTCAAAACAGCACAATCAAATTCCTTGATCCGCAGATTTCGCCCGATGGAGAATGGCTGAGCTACCGTGGCGTGGATAACTCCAGTCTTTACCTGGTGAGCCTGGATGGAGAGACGGAACGGCTGCTACTGGATGATGCCCACGTCGTTAAACACATCTGGCTGGATAATACCCATATCGCGCTTTCAATATCCTATGTTTCCGGCACTTATGAAAACTTCGTGCTCAATCTAAATGATTGCAGCTTCATGCGACTGAATGGAGTAGATGGTGGTCTGGTGGATATACAACTACAAAACTAAAGCTCTCTGAAAATTATCAACAAAAAAGGCTTATTGCGTAAGTGCAGTAAGCCTTATTGATTCGTGAAAATGGAAGGCAATTACTCTTTCAACAACTCCGCCAAAATCTCGCGCGTTAATTTCGGGTCGGCCTTACCGCCTGTCGCGCGCATGATCTGCCCCACGAACCAGCCCATGAGCGTTTCTTTGCCACCGCGGTAAGCGGCTACCTCATTCGGGGCGTTAGCTAATACGGTTTCAATCTGCTTTCGCAGACTGTCCGCGTCGGCAATCAGTCCCAGACCTTCTTCTTCAACGATCCTGGCAGGCGCTTTACCTGTTTGCTCCACCTTGACCAATAAGGATTTACCCGTCGCGGCGTTAATCTTGCCATCGTCAAGAAGTTTCACAATTTCAACCAATGCGGTTGGTTTCAGCACCAAATCCCTCGCGCTCTTGCCGGTATCGTTCATCAGGCGAATCATGTCGTTCATCATCCAGTTGCTGATTGTTTTGGGCTCCTTGGCATACAAAGCAACAGCCTCTTCAAAATAGTCCGAAAGGCCACGCTCGGAAGTCAAGACCTCGGCATCATATGCGCTTAATTGGTATTCTTCAACAAAGCGTCTGCGTCGGGCATAGGGCAATTCGGGCAAACTCGCTTTGATCGCCTCAATTTCCTCCTCGCTCAGGATAACCGGCTGCAGATCAGGCTCGCGGAAGTAGCGATAATCCGCCTCGCCTTCTTTAGAGCGCATCATACTCAGCTTACCGGTATCGGCGTCCCAGTCAAGCGTATATTGCTCCACTTTGCCACCACTTTCAAGCAGCTCAATCTGTCGCTTGGCTTCCTGGGTTATCGCCTGGCGGACGGAGTCAATCGAGTTGACGTTCTTAATCTCAGTTTTGGTATTAAAAGCAGTTGAACCTTTCTCGCGGATAGAAACGTTGGCATCGCAACGCAGATGACCGCGTTCCATGTCCGCCTCACTCACGCCAATCCAGCGCAGGAGTTCGCGCAACTGGCTGAGATATTGGGCAGCTTCCTCACCCGAACGCAAATCCGGCTCGGTTACCATCTCCACCAGGGGCACCCCACCACGGTTGAGGTCCACCATGCGCTGACCGTGTTCTAATTTGGTCTTGCCGGCATCTTCCTCGAGGTGCATTTTGTTGATGCGCACGCGTTTTATCTCGCCATCGGGCATGTACAAATCGAGATATCCACCCTTGCCAATCGGCTCAAAGAGTTGGGTAATCTGAAAACCTTTAGGCAAATCGGGATAAAAGTAATGTTTGCGGTCGAAGATTGAACAAGGATTAATTTCAGCATGCATCGCCGCCGCCAAAAGCGCGCCTTTTTGCACTGCCTCGGCATTTAAGCGTGGCAAAACACCGGGTTGGCCTGTACAAATCGGGCAAATATTGGTGTTTGGTTCAGCTTCCCAGCTGTCAGCTTTGCAGGCGCAGAAAATCTTCGTTTCGGTGTTGAGTTGGATGTGAGTTTCAAGTCCAACGATGATTTCGTATTCCTTCATGCGTTCACCTCCTGCAAAGCCATCGGGCGCACCCTGCGCCATGCTGCATCCAATGTGGATTGCTCATAAGCATAAGCAGCACGTAAAATTGTTTCTTCCTGGAAATGATTGGCGATAAACTGTATACCGATCGGTAGGTTCTTCTTATCCAAGCCTGCCGGCACGGTGATGGCGGGTAAACCGGCATGGTTCACCGAGACGGTCATCTGGTCAGCATATTGCATCAAAACCGAATCGCCAAAAATTTCCGCTCGTTTGAAAGCAGTTGTTGGCGTTGTGGGGGTCAAAAGCGCGTCAAGCTGATAAGCTCCCTTGGGGTCAAAAGCAAGCTCAAAGTCCTGCCCAATCATGCCACGCACCTTGCTGGCAAGTTGATAGTAGTTGACTTTTTTCGACGTCGCGCTCAGGTAGGCACCCATCAAAATACGCAATTTGGGTTGCAAGCCAAAGCCTTCTGTGCGCGTTCTTGTGTAAAGATCTTGCAAGTCGCGCGCGTCTGCCACAGTATAACCATACTTCACACCATCCATGCGGTTCAGGTTCGAGGCGGCTTCAATGCGTGAAACCACAAAATAAACCGGGATGCCATAGCGCGTATGCGGCATGGGCACATTTTCGATAATTTCCGCGCCCTGGCGGGCAAGTTGTTCAGCCGCATCCAGCGTGGCTTGCTTTATTTCATCCTGTACCGGAATAACTTCAAATTCGCCCGTTGCGTGATTTGGATAGGCAATGCCGGCATAATCCGGCGATAGACCAATACGCATGCCCCTCACATCCTGCTGGAGCGCCTCAAGATAGTTAGGCACGGGCAAGGTCGCGCTGCTCTCATCGCGCTCATCAACACCTGCCATCACCTGCAAGATTAGTGCAGCGTCTTCCACGTTGCGCGCCAGGGGTCCGGGGCAATCAAGCGATGACGCAAAAGCGATCAAACCATACCGGGAAACGCGCCCGTAACTGGGCTTCAAACCGACCACGCCACAAAAAGCAGCCGGCTGGCGAATGGAGCCACCGGTATCCGTGCCAAGCGAAAGCGGTGTTTCTTCCGCGGCGACTGCGGCAGCTGAGCCACCTGATGATCCACCCGGTACATACGTGGTGTTCCACGGGTTGTTGCTCGCGGGCTGATAAGCACTCGACTCATTGGAGGAGCCAAAGGTAAATTCATCCAAATTGACCTTGCCAACAATCAACGCGCCAGCATCTATCAGTTTTTGCACTGCTGTTGCCGTGTATGGCGCGCGGTAATTATATAGCATGCGCGATGCGGCTGTGGTGACGGTATTCTCAAGCGCGAAAATGTCCTTAATCGAAACAGGCACACCTGCCAGCAAACCGGCATTTTCGCCCTTTGCCACTTTGGCTTCTACCGCCTGCGCCTGGGCATGCGCCAGTTCTTCAGTCAAAGAGATAAAAGCGTGTACTTTTTTATCCGTTTCAGGGTCGGTTGGCTGTCCATCCAGGCTACCAAAGTCGCCATCCACCGCGCGGATTTGTGCTAGAGAGGCTTCAAGCATATCACTAACTTTGAGCTCACCAGCTTGTACTTTTTGGGCAATTTCACGGGCAGAAAGTTGTGTAAATGTCATGACAGGTCCTTTCCGCCAGCAGGTTCTGGCACCAGAATCATGCCATCTTCATGCTGTGGCGCGCGTTCAATGATGCCGCGAGGCACGTCGAATGCCTGCCATTCGTCTCGACGAGGCATATCACCCACACGAGGGATATTGATTAGGGATGAACTTGAGCTTTCTTCGAGGGGAATGTCTAATAGTTCCTGCACTGATTGCAGTTGATGATTGAGTTCTTCAAGTAAATAGGCTTTCTCTTCGGCTTCAAGCGCGAAAGCGGCCATATCCACTATCTTCTCAAACGCTTCTGGGCTGATTTTTTCCAATTGCATATCTGTTCCTTGTCTTTGTTCGAAAAGCTATTATACCGTAGGAAGCCAAGCATTGATATAATTTAATCGGAGGAAGCATGAGCCAAAACATAAGCATCAGCAAATCGGATTATCTCGCTTACCTGGATGCCCCCCGCCATCTTTGGGCGCTAAAGCATACAGTTGAGCAATTACCATTTGACCCCTTAGCCCTGCATCAAATGGAGGATGGCAAACGTGTCGAAAAACTCGCCTATGACTATCTCACTGAAAGCGTCAAATCGCGCCCCATATGCCAGCTGCTTTACCAGCAAAGCTTTAGCGATGGGCCCTACCAGGCTCGTGTTGATTTTCTCATCCACGACATTGAGGCCGACACCTACGAGCTCATTGAAGTCAAAAGCAGTACCGAGGTGAAGAAAGACCACATCCCCGACCTCGCCTTTCAACTCGCCATTCTGCAAAACCAGCTGCGAATAAGCAAATGTTTCGTGATGCATCTCAACAAGGATTACCGCCGGCAAGGTGGGTTAGCCATTGACGAACTTTTTACGCTCGCAGATATCACAAGCGAGGTTCAAAATGCTGTGTCTGAGGTGTTTCTCATCCGCCCTGATGTCCTGCGTGTGGCACAGTTGGAAGACTACACTAATGCCGCGCACTGCCTGAAAGCAAGGGACTGCCCTTACCCTGATTTGTGCCATGCAGACCTGCCCGAGCAGTCTATTTATGATGTCCCGCGACTTAGTGCTGATAAAAAACAAGCCCT
>JAAZIH010000093.1 GCA_012800995.1 Chloroflexota bacterium | reverse complement strand
CCAGCCCACCAGTCACAAGCCTTACCACTGCGATCGCCGTTTAAGATGCGCCCTTCTTCCTGCTCCCATGCCCACCAATCGTTGTTGATGTTATTGCCCTCAACCTGGTGCGACGAGGTCGCGCAACCCCATAAAAAGCCTTCTGGAAATGTATACGTAGCCCGAATCATGATGACCTCCAATTGGATGATGGCTTTATTATATCAAAGCCATCATCCCTGTTTAGAAAGTTTTCAAACGAAATTGACCGTTATGCGCGTTTAAGGATACTTCACTGACTAAAAAGCTTTGTCCCCACTGGGTGAGCATTCGCTTGCCCACAAGATCCTTTACAGAACGAAGTTCCCCACCCATCGCATCAAGCAAAACGCCCACTTCGGTCAGCGTGAAAGTGTGAGACCCAGCATCTGGCTCAGCATAAATCCTCAAAACGCAGGACGGGCTTATCTCCATCAGCAATTTCTTGCGGTCAAGCGTGCCCATCTCCAGTAATTCGTATATAGCATCCAAGAGCCTTTTGCCCCTCACCGCGGTCAAGGGCAGGCGCAAAGCGATGGATGTCTCAATCGTAGAGCCCTGGATAATCCCATCACTTAGACTAAGCATGGCGTTTAATTCATCTTCAACGCGGGTCAAAAGCGTGATCTTGAACAAAGCATCCGCGGCAGGCGATCGCGCGACCCAGCTTTGATTGGACGGCTGGTAAAGCTTCATCTGTCCATCTGGATAGTTCAGGTTTTCATCAAGCGCCAAAACCGCGTAAGCATTTCCATCCAGCGCGCCTGTTCGGCTAATCACAAACCAATAAACCGCTCCAGCCAATAAGTTTATCGGGGACTGAAAAACACCCGTTGACCAGGCAAAAGAGTCCGCGCTTAACGAGGCAATATCGACTAAACAAGAGCTTAGATTGACTAAGCCTGGCGAACCATTTTGATCCGCGCGTATATCTACGCGCAGTTTATCCGTTGGCGTGCCATGTTTGCGCAGTCTTAACGCGATCGCGCTCAGTTGCCCGCCTCTCTTGACCTTAAAAGATTGCGCGATTTGAGCGTTATGCGCGTCAGACCTCAAAATATGCGTCCCACTTTGCGAAACGGCGTTACCAATCACGCCATTTTCGCATTGCCAAACCCGCCAATTAAGGCGCTCATGCCAGCCTTTGGCAATCAAGCGCATAGCAGGCTCATCAGCTTTTTCTGGAATTACCCGCAAAACGGGCAATCGCCAGCGACTTAACTCAAGATCACGCCAGTGCTCAGCCTCGTGTGCCGACATCGTCCCAGCCATCACCAGGCTTTCTTTGACACCATATAAGGCTTGACTCTCGGCATCATCCGCCCAGGCTGTCTGCCGCGTTTCGCCAAAAGCCTCTCCCGGTTCCAAAGATCGGTAAACGACCGCGACACGATTCGCCATCTTTTCCAAATCACATAACAATCGCATTCCTGGCAGAGACTGTTCAGCGACAGCCAACCAACCCCACCATTGCAGTTCTCCCCACTCATCAAAGATTTGGATGGGATTTCCCAGATAGCTCTGCCAGGCTTCCACGCCAAAGGTGGAATCGGCAAGCCGCAAAACCGCTTTCTCACAACCCCCCAGCGCTATCCAGCTCATTTCTTCAACGTGCAACTGTCCCCATGGCTCATGCATAGCATTGCCATCCTTGCTTAAAACGCGCGCGGTGTAGCTCATGGCATCACCACAACGGGTCGATACCAGGCTTTGACCCGAAGCGATAAATCTATTGGGCTCATTTGGTTCAAATCGCTCATGAACACATAAAAACGCTGTTCAACGCCCGGCATCAAAACCAGCCATCCGCCTAAACTGAGGTGGGTCTTTAGTTCTTCCCCGTTATACCTGCTCCAGCTTAATTTCCACCAGGCGTCATCAATCAGGCTCGAATTCGCCACCAAACCATTCAGGGATTGGAAAGCGCGATAGCCTTTTTGGGGCAAGAGCAATATATCATCTACATCCAGGCTCGTACTGCCTGTTGTTTGCATGCCTTGAAGAAGCAAAGTCAAGCCTGCTGAATAATTAAGCATTGGCAAATCTGACGCGCCCAAGCCAAAAGAAGAAAAAAGCTGCGCGCTCTTAGCCGGTTCAAGGTAACAGACCGGGCTTTCAAATACATTCTTTTCCTGTTGACGCAAAAGAAAACGCAATTTGACCCCATTTTCGCTGACCGGGTTATGCAAGCGCAAAATCGGTTTCACCCTATGAGCTGCCAGTCTGCTCACCATCATTGAAGATAAGTTCCAACTGCCTAAACTCGCCCAACCTGTGCCACTCCAGTTATAGCGCTGAAAGCGCCCGTTTGAAGCCCGCGAGTCAAGCATTGTCGTCCCACCACTGCCATTTTCAGCCTCCAGGTTCATGGCTGGCACAGCCATTGGCTCATGCATCATCAAACTGCCCAGGTGTACATCCCCTATGCTCACGCCATCCTCAGGCACGCTCAACTCAAGCCGCATGGGGCAATTCTGTCTCAAATTCAGCCCGGCGCTCGACACGCTAAACCAATTATCGTGCCCAATATAAGCGTCATCATGATTGTAAAGTCTCAATCCCTGAGCATTCCCAGTGCCACCAGAGTTGTAAATCTCCAAGCGTCTTTCCGCGCCAACAAAAGGGCTTTCCCGAACGATATTAATCAGCAGCGTAAACGAGCCCATGATTTTTGAGCTTAGATGATGAGGCTTGAGTTCAAAACGTGCTTTCAAAATCCGCGCGTAAACCTCGGCTTTCAGGGCGCTGCTATATAAACGCAAATAGGCTCTCTCTGGAACATCCTCCCTCATCGCGCCACGCAAGACATGCGCGACCTGCCCCACAAAAGCATCCATTTCTTCCTGACTGCCCCGCAATTGCAGATGAATTTCCTCCGCGCAAAGCCCGTCCTCTGCGTTTTGCATTTGATATGCGACTGAAACAAAGCCCGGCAGAATCACACCCCCATCCAAAACTAGCCAGGTGATTGTTTCAGGCTGTTTCCCGGAGCCAATAGCTAAACCCGCTAAGTTCGCCATGTCAGCTTCTCTTCCCATTTCCAGGGCGCGAAAGGGATATCAACGCTTTTTTGCAGGCTGTCCAGACGCAAACCCTCCAGCATCCACACAAAACGTTCTTCCAGATAGGCTGAAAGGTCCCGCATGAGCTCCGGCTCCCCTCCCATATTGGTATAGCTGCTCAAATGGGCTTGAAGCATGAAACGTGTCAGGTTCGCGCCAGCGCCAGTTAAAAGACACGCTACAAAATCATCCGGTAGCGTGTCTTGTGTCGATCCATCCAAGCCCTGAATTTCAAAGCGCTCTGAAAACCAGACATTGATCCTTTCAAGGCTCAAACGAATTGACTCAACAATCGTTTCTTGCGGTAAAGCAGCAGCGCTTGGCTCAAGGTACTGTTTTGAAAGTCGCCCGCATAGCTCATCCAATTTTGTCATGGGCTTTACCTCCTTTTTGGGGCTTGCCTGCCAGTTTTCGCATAGCTTCGATACATTCTCCGGGGCTAAAACAGCGTTTTTCACCACGACTGTTAATCACCACCAGGCTCTCATCTTTTTTCCAAGCCCATGCCAAAGCGCCATCCCCGGCAAGGCTTTGCACCAGCTTCTTTAGTTTTTTATCATCCATCTTTCCTCGCATCAGCATCAATCAATTTTCCCAGACACAAAATGAGGGCGGCCAAGAGCACCCATAAGCCCCGACCGCCCCAGGCTATTGCCTTACTTCAAGCCGCGCAAACCATCCTCAAGCGCTGTGCCCAAAATATAGCTGACCAAAATCGCCAGAATACCCGCGATTTGATCCGCGTCGAGCGGAAAATCCGGCGCCCAGGTCTTAAGTACCAAAAACACCAAACCCACCACGGTTGCCCAAAACTTGCGTGAGCTAAACAAAAGCTTCCATTTATCTGTCATTTTTCTCCTTTTCGAAATGCTTTATTATCCTAAACAGGTCAGTTCACTGGCTCTTTATGCCACATTGGACTTGTAAAGCGGTCGGTAATCATTCACCCAAACCGCCAGATAGTGACGCACCTTGAGACGATGCTCGTCATTGCTAAACACCGAAGGCGAAAGCTCATCGCCAGCGATAAAAATCTCAGGTGCGAGACCAAAGCGCTCGCCCACAAAAATTGCCGGAGCTACGCGCGGGTCACATGCCGCTGCCCAGTCATTGGGATCAGTCCACTCTGGCACCACAATCGGCACCGCGCTGCCTTTGAGGACGTTGTCATACATATGCTCCGCCTCACGCACAAAAGAGCCACTGCAAATCTCAAGCGCGGTTTTTTGCAAAGCCCGTGGAACCAACAAAAACTTTGGATTCACTGCCATTTGAGGCCCAGTACCATAAAAACCATCCTCGTTTTTAACCAACATGGGCTGGCGATACACAGCACTGCAGGCGCTATCCCAGTTAGCCGCGCTCAGCGCGAGCGTGCCCAGGTTCGCATGTCCGCCAGTACTTGGATCTCCAACGCCGAACAGGGTCTTGCTATCCCCCATATAGGGTCCAAGACCACCGTTTTCGGTAAAGATTTTTGCAACCAGGCGCGAAATCTTTCGTAAGCCAGCTGCTGCCAGCTCGCGCGCGTAAGCCCGCAACTTACGGGTCTCATCGCGGTCAATCAGCTCCAAAGTCAAGGGGATGTAACCCCCGTATTTCATAAAATTCGCTGTTTCGGGCGAATCACCTACCATCAGTTCCGGGTAGTTCCCACCTTCCGCGATGAGAGGCAAGTCACCAACCGTACCAATGAGCGTACCAGTGATTTCATGCAAACTGTTGAAATGCTCCTGCACGGTAATCTGCTTCCACCAGTCATAGCCCGCTCTGCCCAGTTCCTCCCAGGTATTGGCGACCAATTTGTTGAGGCTGTTCTTCACCAAACCGCTAAAGTCGGCGCTTGTGGCTAATTGCGCGCGGCTTGGATAATACCCCCCATGCAAATCATGATCGCCGGTTAAGCTCAGGTAAAGTTCACGGATGCCACTCAATCGGGGCACACGCGCGCTTTCCAGCGCCTTATCACGTGGCGCGCCAAAGAGGTCATCCGTGGCTGCCTGCAAACGTTCAGCGGGCTCCACCATGCCTTCCACGCGGGCATGTCCCTTCACTGAACGCCCGGCATCCAATTCGCTCAGGAGCTTTTGATGCTCGCGTATCGCGCTCTGCAACTCAGCCGGCGCAAAAGTTCTGCCCTGAAAGCGTTCCCGGATATGGTTTTGCATGCTCGGTGGCAAATGTGTGTTCGTTAGGGAGCTTTCCAAGAGAAAAGCGCTCATCTCGCGCCGCATGGTACGGATTTCCGAAAGCTGGCTCTGCAAATCCTGACTCAGATCCTCCGCGGACCCCGTCTCACTTTGCAATTCAAGAGTCTCTAATGCTTGATTTTGATTCATTATATGTCCTCCATTGATAATGGGTTTTATCCCCAATTGGTTCAGCGCGCGCAAAAACACACCACCCCGCGCTGGGTTATAGACCAAGTCGACCGAGAAAATACGCAGGATTTTCTCAACCTTCCCGTTCGTGCCCTTAAAAAGCACATCCGCGGAGAAACCCACCTTCACCGCGGGTTTATCGCTGATTTCCAGAATTTGGCGTCCGACATCGCTCAAAACGTGCGCGGAGGGCCCAAAAGCCTGCAACTCCGCCCGAACGCCCTGCGTTTCCTCATCCCAACTGGGTTTACGCAAAACGCCGGCGATATCGCGCACCGAACGCGCCGCCAAATCATGATCCACAAAGCAATTCACGCCATCCCACAAACTTAGAGACTCGCGTAAAACCTCCGCGGAAAACTCCCATCCGTTAGCCGACCCCGCTGTGATCGCTAAAATCTCGAAGCTGTCGGGGCTAATCGGATTGACTTCCAATGCCAGGCGATGCCTGTGTTGTGTCATAAGACTCCTTTCAAAACAATTTCAAAACCGGGACAAGCGCCCCACACGACAAGTCCTGATTTTATTTTTCACAATCATGGATTCGTTTCAGGTGCTTTTTCAGCGATGAAACGATAAATCAGGCGCAAAGCTTCGGGCGCGTCAATCATGCCTTTATCGACCATGCGCAGTGCCATGTCCGTCATGCCCTGCCCCGCGCGTGCCAGCTCAAGGTTGTCACGCGATTGGACATCCCCTCCACGCACGATGATTTTCGCGTTGGGATTGATACCGTTGTCAAAGACGGCTTTTCT
>JAAZIH010000092.1 GCA_012800995.1 Chloroflexota bacterium | reverse complement strand
TTTAGTCATTCTAACGGAGCATCAAAAAAGCATTTCCCAAACAGAATTAATAACTAAAGAGAAACAAAAAATCATTGCCCAATTTGGCAAATTCATCCCTTAAAACCCTTGCTTTTTTGAGGTTATAGGACTATAATGTGGGAAATTCTGTCATAAAGTGTCTTAAAGTGTCACAGTATGTGAAAGAAGCGCTGGAAATCCGGCGCTTCGGCCATTAAAAAGGGATTAGAACAAATGTTTTACGGAAGGTACGAACACAATATTGATGCAAAAGGTCGCATGACTGTTCCATCAAATTACCGGGATCAGACCCCCGGCAATCTTGTGTTCATCACCAAAGGCCTGGACGGCAACCTCATGGCGTACCCCAAACCCGCCTTTGAGATCATCGCCCAATCCGTGAGCGGCAAATCGCTCACCGACCCTGATGTTCGCTCCTTCAAACGTGAAATCCTTGGCTACACTGCTGATCTCACTTACGACACTGCTGGCCGTATTCTTATACCGTCTTTCTTGCGGAAGTTTGCCGGTATCAAGGATCAAGTTGTCATTGTTGGCGTTGGAGACAGTTTTGAGGTCTGGTCTCCAGAAAGGCTGGCTGCGAAAGAAGAAGCTTTTGCAGACCCGGAAGCCAATCAAGACCGCTGGGCAGCGTTTGACATATCGACTAGAGGAATTTAATGAACGCGGTGCAAGGGCAAGAAGCTCCGCACCGCCCGGTACTTTACCAAGAGACAATTCAATACCTGACTGCGAAGAACGCTAAACGCTTTTTGGACTGCACTGCTGGCGCTGGTGGACATTCTGAAGGTCTTTTACGCGAAAGCTCACCCGACAGTGAACTCATCGCCCTCGACCTGGATCCCACAGCCATCGCGCTAAGCCAGGAAAGGCTCAAACCCTTCGGAAATCGCGCTAAGGTCATCAAAGCCTCTTACCTTGAAGCCCCCCAGGTCCTCCAGGCTCAAGGATGGGATGGCGTAGATGGCATCCTCATGGACCTCGGTGTATCTTCCATGCAGTTCGACCAAGGAGAAAGAGGCTTTTCGTTCCGTTTCGACGCTCCATTGGATATGCGCTTTGACCCCAACAAAGGACAATCAGCATCTGATTTGGTGAATGGTCTAAGCGAAAGCGAACTGGCACAAATCATCTGGGAATACGGCGAAGAAAAATATTCCAGACGAATCGCCAAAGCCATCGTGCAAGCCAGACCACTCTACTCCACCTTTGAGCTGGCAGAGATTGTTAGAAAAGCAGTCGGGAAGACCCGTGAACAGCAAGACCCCGCCACCCGTACCTTTCAAGCCTTGCGCATTGCGGTAAATGATGAACTCAATGTTATCAGCCAGGCAGTACCAAACCTGATTGAACTTTTACAAACAAACGGACGCATCGCAATCATCAGTTTTCATTCGCTTGAAGACCGCATTGTCAAAAATGTCTTTCGCCAAGCGAGCACTGATTGCATCTGTCCACCAGAAAAACTGATTTGCGACTGTGGGCACGTTGCCACAGTCAAAGTCCTCACCAAAAGACCAATCACAGCCAGTGAGGATGAACTACAAACCAACCCGCGATCCCGCAGTGCCAGGCTCAGGATTGCGCAGAAGCTATAAATGGCACAGAATTTGCATTATATAAAGGTATGAGCACAATAACACAACCACCAGCCTATAAACAAGCCCCATGGCGACGCCAGATTCAAATTGTTGGCGCCTTCATGTTGGTTTTGGTCATTGTCGCCACAATCGCTGGGCTCTACCTTTCCATTAGCGGTCGTGCAGCCGCTGCTGGACGTCGCATCCAGCAGTTAGAAATGCGCGAGCACGCTTTGAATCTCGAAATCAACGACCTGCGCAGTCACCTCGCGAAAATATCTTCTTCTATCTCGCTTAACGAGCGCATTGGTAGTTTAAATATGCGAACAGTGGACCCCCACACCGCGATCTACCTTGAAGTACCCGGATACAGCCCTGATTTGCGCAAGGGCATTGAAAAAGCCCCCTTGCCCGAGGCGCCAAAAGCCCAGCTTTTACCAGAATACACCAGCTCACTTTGGGATTGGTTACGCGACAAAATCTGGACGATAAGTCCTAACTTAACAGAAAACCCGAATGAGGCCCAGCCATGAAAACGCATAATGGCCGCATTTTAACCATTTGTATCATCGCGACCATCGTCGCACTCGCGATATGCGTGCAGTTTGTTCGCATCCAAAATATGCCTGTCGCCCAACAAATCCTGGACGATAGCAAAGCTTACCAGGGTGTTACCCAGTTGGTTTACCCCAATCGCGGCAACATATACGATGCCAAAGGACGCTTGTTGGCTGGTAACGAGACAACTTATGAAGTAGGGCTCGACCTTAATGCTATTCTTCAGCCAGAAACCGTAGCCAAAGCTGTGTCAGATGTGATGGGCATAGATTACGATAAAGTTTTAGCCTACGCCACAACTGAACCAGGCAATGGCAACCCCTTCTACATTCAGCTGGACGGCTTCGTTAGTCCGGAAAAAATAATGCGATTTGAAGCTTTGGTTGAAGAATATGCTGACATGGAATTAGGACGCAATGAAATTCGACCACGCCTCAATGGTTTAATGTGGACCCCTCACAACAAACGCAGCTATCCTGAAGGCACAACGGGTTCAAACGTGCTTGGTTTCTACAAATATCTTGACCGCACCCAGGGGATGGGCTATTTCGGCGTTGAAGAAACCTACAACACACTCTTAGCTGGCACACCTCAGATGGTTTACACCGCTTTTGACCCGCAAAAGCTTTCGATGCTCGATGAAATCCCACCCGGCGCTGATATTGAACTCACCTTCAACCGTGAAATCCAGGCGATGGCAGAACAAGAACTTGATGAAGCCATTGAATGGTCCGGCGCCAAGGGCGGAACAATTCTTATCTACAACCCCAAAAACGGTGAAATTATCGCCATGGCGAACACACCCAGACTTGACCCCAACAAGTACTGGAATTATGCCGAATTATTCCCTAATCCTGAGCCTTTCAACCCGACCATCAGCAAAACTTACGAACCTGGCTCAGTTTTTAAAGCGATTACAGTCGCCATAGCGCTTGATACCAATGTCATTGAAATGGAAACTGTCTATCAAGATGATGGTTCATATGAAATCGGTGGTGTGGAAATTCGCAACTGGGACTACGGTGCCTATGGTGATGTTGACATGACCGATTGTATGCGTTGGTCACTCAACACCTGCCTGGCATGGATGGCAGAAGAAATTGGTCCAGATAACTTTTACAGTTATTTAAAAGCTTTTGGTTTCGACCGCAATACCGGCATTGACCTGGGTGGCGAAACACACTGGCCCCTGAAACTACCCGGCGACAGCAACTGGTACGAGATTGACCTCGCCACCAACGCCTTTGGTCAGGGAATTTCCGTTACGCCCATTCAAATGGCAATGGCCACCGGCGCGATTGCCAATGAAGGTAAGATGTACGTGCCCCATATCGTCAAAGCCGTCATTATTGATGGCAAACGCTTTGAAGTAGACCCTGTCCTGGCAGGTACGCCAATCAGCGCGGATACTGCCAAAAAGGTGACCGAAATGCTTACAGAAACCTTGATGGATGAATCCTACGAAAATGCTTACATCGATGGTTACACCTTTGCCGGCAAAACCGGTACTGGTCAAATTCCCACCGAGTACGGTTACACCAATCCCCTCACAAATGCCTCATTTGTCGGCTGGGGTCCCTCAGAAGACCCCCAGGTTGTCATCTACGTATGGATGCAAGAACCCACACGCGACATCTGGGGCAGCCAAATTGCCGCACCCATTTTTTCAAAAGTTGTCGAGAAACTGGTCGTTCTTATGGATATTCCGCCTGACAGCATCCGCTTAGGTGAAAATGCCGTACTCCAGGTATTGGAATCGGGAGAATAATCGTTATGTTAAGTATCTCGCACATTCTAAAAGCACTCAAATCACCTGTTCAGACCGTAGAAGCGGATATCCCCGTTTATGGCGGGTGTATTGATTCGCGTTGTTGCGAAGATGGTTCGCTGTTTATCGCGCTCAAGGGCGAATTTACAGACGGGCATTTATACGTGGATGACGCTTTCAACAAAGGCGCTTACATGGCCATTATTGATCATGCCATCGAATCGGATTTCCCGGTCATTGACATCACCCAACCTGATGCTGTAATCCCAACCGAAGCGCCCTATAGCCTCTTGGTGCCAGACGCGCTTCTTGCCCTGCAGACCATCGCTACTTATTGGCGAGAGCAGTTTGATATCCCCGTCATCGGCATTACAGGGAGTGTGGGCAAATCTTCATCGAAAGATTTGATTGCCAGCGTGCTCTCTCACCGTATGCGTACACTCAAGAATCCCGGTAATTACAATAACGAAATCGGGCTGCCTCTAACCTTACTTAGCCTTACCAAAGAGCATGAAATCGCTGTGCTCGAGATGGGTTTTTATGTTGCCGGCGAAATCAAACTCTTATGCGACATTGCTCATCCCAACATCGGTGTACTCACCAATATTGGCACCGTGCATGCTGAACGTGCTGGTTCAATTGAAGCAATTGCAAGCGGTAAAGCCGAACTGCTTGAAGAATTACCCGAAGCCCCCAAAGGACTGGCAATTTTGAATTATGATGACGATTTTGTGCGCCAAATGGCTTCAAAAACCCAGGCACGTGTTTTCTATTATGGGCTTGACCCTCGCGCTGATCTCTGGGCGGACGAAATCGAAAGCCAGGGGCTCAATGGCATCCGTTGCCGATTACACCATCAGGGCGAATCTTATTACCTCACCGCCCCACTTATCGGGCGTCATTCCGTTTTCACTATCTTGCGCGCGTGTGCCGTCGCCCTGAACTTAGGGATAAGTTGGGACTGGATTTTCCATGCTTTCAAGAGCAGTCGCGAACAAGTGCGCGTTGTCACTGTAACGACCCCTTCAGGTGCACTCATCATCGATGACACCTACAACGCCTCGCCCGATTCAACCCTTGCTGCGCTTAATTTGCTCAATGATATTGACGGACGCAAAGTAGCCGTTTTAGGTGACATGCTCGAACTTGGACAATACGAACACGAAGGGCATCGCCGGGTTGGTTTGCGCGCGTCTGAAGTTGCTGATGAAATCGTCCTGATTGGTCAACGCAGCCAAATCACACGTGATGCTGTGCTTGAAACTGGATTTGACCGAGAAAAACTACATTGGTTTGCTGATACAGATGACGCCATCAATTACCTCAAACCAAACCTGACACAAGGCGATATCGTGCTCGTAAAAAGCTCACACAGCATGCATCTCGAAGTTATCGTATCAGCCCTGGAGGAAACCCACTAATGGAAAACACTACCATCGCTATTGCCGTAAGTGGTATCGCATTCTTACTATCCGTCATTTGGGGTGACCCTTTCATTCGCTTACTTAAACACTGGAAAGTCGGCAAAATCATCCGAATTGACGACCTGCCCAGCTCCCATCGCGAAAAAATGCACACGCCAACCATGGGCGGATTTATGTTCCTCTTACCCATCACCTTGCTCACTCTCATCCTGAACGCGGTTACATTATTTGGATCCCGGGTTTTTGGGATGTCGATTTTAGTCCCGCTTGGTTGCATGTGGGGTTTCGCCATCATTGGCGCGATTGACGACTGGGAAGGCATTCGCGGACCTCGCCGCGGACTTGGCATGTCTGGCAAAGTGAAGCTCATCCTGCAAATTATTGTGGCATTGATTATTGCGTATCTTTTACGGGAGGTTTTACATGTCCCGGAAATCGTCTGGCCAGTTACCGGTGCTTATCTGACCATTGGCTGGCCCTATATCCTGATCGCGGCATTTATCATCGTAGCGATGGCAAACGCAGTCAATTTCACCGATGGCATAGACGGACTGGCAGGTATGATTTCACTGACAGCATTTGGTGTATATGGCATCGTGGCAATGACCCAGGGACAAGTCTATCTGGCACGATTTTGTTTCTGTGTGGTAGGTGCACTTGGAGGTTTCCTCTGGTTCAACGTCAAACCTGCCCAACTCATTATGGGTGATACTGGTTCCCAGGCTTTGGGTGCCACATTAGCAGTTGTCTCTCTAATGACTGGCCAGTGGATTTGGCTTCCCCTCATTGCCATCATCCCCACAGCAGAGATGCTCTCAGTAGTCATTCAGGTCCTCTACTTCAAAGCCACCAAAGGACGCCGGGTATTCAAGAAAACACCCATTCACCATCATTTTGAAATGATTGGCTGGGAAGAAAACCAAATCGTAATGCGATTTTGGCTTATAGAACTTATTGGCGCAATGATTGGCCTAAGCATGACATTTATTGGATAAACGATGAAAAGTTACGACTCAAAAAACATTTTAGTGATTGGCGCGGCCCGACAAGGCTTAGCTGTTTCGCATTATCTCGATAAACACGGTGCCAAGGTAACCTTGACTGACGCGCGCTCTGATTCTGAACTAACAGACGCCAAACAAAGCCTTGCAAACACCCAGGTGCATACGCACTTTGGCGCTCATCCCCTTGAACTTCTCGAAGGTATTGATCTCGTGTGCGTTTCTGGTGGTGTGCCTTTGGATATTCCCATCATTAAAGAAGCCCGCAAACGACGAATCAAGCTAAGCAATGATTCGCAGATATTCCTCGAAAACTGCCCTTGCACAGTCATTGGCATTACAGGCTCCGCTGGCAAAACAACCACAACCGCCTTGGTGGGAAAAATGGCTGAGCAATTCTTTGCCATGAAAAACAATAAGAACCGCGCCTGGACCGGTGGCAACATCGGCAATCCGCTCATCAGCGATGTTGATGACATGCACGAAGATGACCTGGCAATTATGGAGCTTTCAAGTTTCCAGCTTGAACTCATGACCCGCTCGCCCCATATCTCAGCCGTGCTCAACATCACACCCAACCACCTCGACCGACACGGCACGATAGGCGCTTATACCGCCGCAAAAGCACGCATCTTGAAGTACCAAAAACAAGCTGACCTCGCCATCCTCAACCGCGAAGACAAAGGCTCTTGGAACCTGCGCGAAGAACTCCACGGCGACCTCATTAGCTTTGGTTACAAGCAACCTGGCAAAAACGAGCATGGCACATACATCGAAAAAGATCAAATCATGCTGCAAATCGGCAAAGAACGTATGAAACTCTTGCCCATCGAGTGGATTCCCCTACGAGGCCAACACAATTTGCAAAATGTTTTGGCAGCTTGTGCTATCGCTGCTGGTGCTACCATCGCCCTGCCAGCCATTCAAACCGCCATCGAAGAATTTGAAGGCATTTCCCACCGCCTGCAATTGGTCGCCAACCGGAACGACGTTCAGTGGTATGACGACTCCATCGCCACCACGCCAGAACGCGCGCTTGCGGCGCTGAAATCATTTGATGAACCTATTGTTCTGCTTCTTGGCGGGCGCGATAAAAACCTCCCCTGGGAAGATCTGCTCAGCTTTGCCAGCCAAAAGGCAAAACACATCATTCTGTTTGGCGAACTCAGCAATATGATCGCAGAAAAACTCAGTCAAACCCAAAAAGGCGTGAACTATCTATCCCTCACGCAAGCTGACACGCTTCAAAATGCTGTCAAAATCGCTTCCGAAAAAGCCGAAGCTGGCGATGTGGTGTTGCTCTCCCCTGGTGGTACCAGTTATGACGCTTTTGTTGACTTTGAAGAACGTGGCAAATGCTACGCGAAATGGATTAATGAACTATGAGTACCCAAGCTACAGTCCAGGCTCACGCCAAACCCGCACCTGTAAAGCGTATCGGCTTTGATGTTCCACTTTTAATCATCGTGGTTACTTTAGTCGTGTTTGGTTTGTTGATGGTCTATTCTGCCAGTTGGGACGCCTCACTGCACATCGACAAAGAGCCGACCTATGTCTTCACCCGCCAGTTGATTTGGGTCTGCATCGGCGTTGTTGTTTGTACTGCAGCAAGCCTTTTTGATTACCACCACTATAAAAAACTCGTCGTTATCATGATGATTGTCATCATGGGTCTTTTATTCGCGGTACTGATTATTAACGAAGTCCGTTTCTCTGCCGCGCGCTCGCTTTTCAGCGGTTCAGTGCAGCCGGCAGAACTTGCTAAAATGGCAATTATTCTCTATTTGGCAGTTTGGCTCGACAATCGCCAGGAAACTCTGGCTAATTTCAAAGAAGGCCTTTTGCCCTTAGGCATCATTGTTGGCTTGGTTGCAGCCTTCATCATCGCTCAGCCTGATATTAGCGCGTCGATGACCGTCGTCATCTTGGGCGTGATGATGTTCTTCCTGGCAGGTGGCGACATGCGCCAAATCATCCTCATTTTGCTTGGCGCTGGCGCATTGGGTTTCCTGATGATTACCGTCATGCCTACTGGTAAGGTGCGTTTCGCACAATATGTCAGTGGTATGCGCAACCCACGCGAGGGCTCATATCACATCCGACGTACCTACGAAGCTGTCATTAAAGGACGTTTCTTCGGTGTTGGTCTGGGTAACGCTGACACAAAGTTTACTGGTTTGCCTCTACCCCATACCGACAGCATTTTCGCTGTCATCGCGGAGGAAACCGGCGTTTTCGGTTCATTTTTCGTCATTATTTTGTTTGTTCTCTTGCTTTGGCGCGGTTACGTAATCGCCAAGAACGCGCCAGACAATTTAGGTAAACTTTTATCTTTTGGATTAATCGGATGGATTGTCCTTGAAGCACTGATGAACATCGCGGTTATTGTTGGGCTTTTCCCGATGGCTGGAAACGCCCTGCCTTTCATCAGCGCGGGTGGCTCAAGCATGGTTACCACCCTTCTTGCCATTGGTATTGTGATGAATGTTTCACGTCAAAGTGCCAAAAACCTATCACCTGAAAGGAGTTCGAGCAATGCGGCTGTTGATTTGCGCGGGCGGGACTGGCGGCGGAGTGTATCCCGCACTAACCGTTACCGAGATACTGAATAACGTTGGTCACGAAATTCTCTGGGTTGGCACAGCCGACGGCATCGAAGCCAACTTGGTACGACGGGCTAATATCCCCTTTGAGAGCATTCACGCTGCAGGTGTGCATGGTGTATCCCTTAAAAAGCTGCCAGGAAACTTATTAAAACTATGGAAAGGCTACCGAGACTCAAAAGCAATACTAAAACGCTTCAAACCAGACGTTCTGCTCTTCACCGGCGGTTTTGTTGCAGTACCGATGGCGTTAGCTGGTCGGAACATACCCTCTTTGCTGTATGTCCCCGATATCGAGCCCGGCTTGGCTCTAAAAACGCTCGGACGTTTCGCCAAAAAAATTGCTATTACTACGGAGGATACCAAAATGTTTTATAAATCTTCCGACAATTTAGTTGTCACCGGTTACCCATTGCGCGATGAGCTCAAGCAATGGACTAAACCCGAAGCATTGGAATATTTCCACTTTAGCCCTGATTTACCCACCATTTTGTTCATGGGTGGCAGCACTGGCGCGCGTTCAATCAATAACGCTGTCATCGTTATCGCCGAAAAACTGGTCGAGACATATCAGGTCATCCATCTCGTTGGTCATCTCGATTGGGAAAAAGTCAGCAAAGCCACAAAATCATTGGGCGCGCGCTATCAAGCCTTCCCTTATTTGCACGAAGTTGGCGCGGCAATGGCAGCCGCTGATTTAGTCGTATCACGGTCAGGCGCGAGTTCTCTGGGCGAATATCCCTATTTCGCTCTGCCAGCGATCTTAGTGCCTTATCCCTACGCCTGGCGATACCAAAAAGTCAACGCTGACTACCTGGTAGACCAGGATGCTGCCATTCTTTTGGAAGATTCACAACTTATGTCTGAGCTCTATGAAACAATCGAGAGTCTCATGCAAAACCCAGCTAAACTCGCCCGCATGTCCAAAGCCATGCGCTCGCTGACCCATCCAAACGCGGCTGAAAACATCGCCGA
>JAAZIH010000012.1 GCA_012800995.1 Chloroflexota bacterium | reverse complement strand
GTTAATTCTTTGATATTCATAACGAAGCGATTATATCCGATTTTCTCGGATATAACCGCTTCAATTGTCTTATTGGGTCTAAAATTTAGTGTTTGTGAATGTACTTCGCCAAATCCACACAGCGAACGCTGTAACCCCATTCGTTATCGTACCAAGCCACGACTTTAATCAGGTGATCGCCAACTTTCATGGTTGAAAGACCGTCCACGATGCTCGAGCGTGAATCGCCGTTGTAGTCGATTGAAACCAAGGGTTCGTCACTGAAACCCAAAATGCCTTTCAGTTCGCCTTCAGCGGCAGCTTTGAGCAAAGCATTGACTTCTTCCACGCTGGGGCTTTCCTTAAGTTGGAAAACGACATCCACCAGCGAAACGTTCGGGGTAGGAACGCGAACAGAAAAACCGTTCATCTTGCCATTCAAAGCGGGGATAACCTTGCCCATTGCTTTTGCCGCGCCGGTTGAAGTAGGCACAATGCTTTGGGTGCAGCCACGCGCGCGTCGTGGGTCCTTATGGCGGTTATCAAGGTTGTTCTGATCGTTCGTGAAAGCGTGCACGGTCGTCATTGCGGCGGCTTCAATGGTGAAGTTATCATGAATCACCTTGGTAACTGGCGCCAGACAGTTGGTTGTACAGCTGGCATTTGAGACCACAGGCTGGCTGGGGTCGTAAGCTTCCTGGTTCACACCCATCACAATCATTTGTGCGTCTGAGCTTGGCGCGGTGATAATCACCTTCTTAACGGTGTCGCCCAGGTGAGCGCCGGCTGTTTCGATGGTGCGGAACGCGCCGGTTGAATCGATCACGATTTCAGTACCATAAAGACCCCATTTTAGGTTCTTTGGGTCACGGTCACTGAAAAGCGGGATTGACTTGCCATTCACAATCAGGTGCGAGTCATCAAAGCTCACATCACCTTGAAAAGTGCCATGGGTTGAATCATATTTAAAGAGACGCGCGGTGTTTTCCGGGTCTGCAGTTGAGTTAATGGCGACAATTTCGACTTCTGGATCCATAATCGCAGCGCGGGCAACCAGACGTCCAATTCGTCCAAAACCACTAATACCAATTTTTGTTGTCATATAAACCTCCGTTATAATATCCGCTTAACTATATCATATTGCAAAGATATAGAATAAGAATTTTGTAAAAGTTTTCACCAGATTATATCCCAGGTAATAAAATAGGTATAATATTTCCTCAGGAGATATTATGGAAACACTTTGGACAATTATTCAATTCGTGTTTGTATTCGGATTGATCATTTTCGTACACGAACTTGGCCATTATTTGATGGCTGTCATTCTGGGTATTCCCGTAGCAGAATTCGGCTTCGGCTATCCACCCAAACTCATTAGACTTTTCAGATGGCGGGGTACAGACTTTACTTTAAACGTGATTCCCTTCGGCGGTTTTGTCCGCTTTGAAGAGGAAGTGCCTGATGAGGATGCTGAAGAATCATCCATCACCGCGAAAGCAGTCATCGTTGAAGATGCTATTGGCGAGCCTGATATCATCATCGAACCTGAAATAAGCGAACAAAAAACCAAAACCATCGACTCAGGCATTATTGGAGGCATTACTCAGGCTCCAAAATGGAAACGCTTTCTTATCCTTGTAGCTGGCGCGCTGATGAACTTTGTTCTGGGCATCATTGTGCTCGTTATCATGTTCAACGCGCTTGGCAACCCTGACCCTACCCGTGTCGTTATTGCTGACGTCGCTCCCAATTCACCTGCTGATCTGGCTGGACTGCAAGTGAACGACATCTTTAAAACCATCGATGGCGTAAGAATTGACAGCAGCGAGACGCTTAGCCAGCAAATTCAAGCCAATCTCGAACAGGAAATCGAAATTGTGCTTCTGCGCGATTCACAGGAAATCACCACCTCGCTCATCCCACGCCAAAATCCGCCTGAAGGCGAAGGCGCCATTGGCATCATCATGGATAACCCCAAACTCCCTGCCAGGTTTGGCGACACACTTAAAAACGCTTTTACTGCTTTCTGGGAACAGGTAAAAACCACGGTCTCCCTGCCTGTCAAGCTCATTCAAGGTGCCATCAAGCCGGAAGAAGCGCGCCTGGTGGGTGTAAAAGGCATTTACGACATGTTCGCCTATGCCGAAGAAGCTGACCAAATGACCAACAACGCGCTGCCCATCATGCGCCTTTCATTGCTCTCAGTGGTCAGCATCGCGGTGGGAATCACCAACCTTTTGCCCATCCCAGCCCTGGATGGCGGACAAATTCTTTTCCTGCTCATCGAGGCTGTTACGCGCAAAAAGATTCCAGAACGCCTTGCCAACATTATCAACACGGTTTTCTTTTTCCTGCTCATCGCGCTGATGATTTTCATCACTTTCAGGGATTTCATAAACCCCATCGTGCTACACTAAGGAGGCGCCATGTTAACCATCACCCCCATCGAGAAACTCATTACCCAATTGCGGGAAGACGCTATTCCCTTCTCACCCAAGTTTCTGCTGCATTTTTCCGATCTCGATTCAGCAAGTATTTCCGTCCTGCGCGATAGCTGGTTATCGCTCCAGGTCGAACGTCGCCGCGCGCTGATGGTGGGGCTGGCAGAATTAGCCGATTTAGATCCCTTGCAGCTCTTTGAGGCGGCTGGCAAAGTCGGTCTGGAAGACACCGATGATGACGTGGTGATCGCTGCAATCGACCTACTCTTTGAGGCTGATGATAAGCATTTAATCGATCGCTACATCGCGTTTTTGAAGGATAAATCGCGCAAAGAAAACTTACGTGCTGCCGCTGCCAATGCTCTTGTGCCTTATTACTATCTCTGCGCGCTTGAAGAACTTGATGAGACCGTCCAAAGCAAAATCCAAAACGCGCTCTTGGAAGCCTACGAACAGGACCGCTCAGACCTTGTGCGTCGCCGTGTTTTGGAAACTCTGGGCTACTGCGACAAACCCGAACTTAAAGACATGATTTTGCGCGCTCTGGCTTTGGAACAGGTTTATTGGACAGAAAGCGCGCTTCTTGCTATCGGTCGAAGCATGGATAACAGCTGGGACCAAACCGTGATCGATTACTTTGACCATGAAAACCCGATTATCCTCGCCCAGGCCGTGCATGCCGCGGGGCTTTTGGGCATCCATCGCGCCCGTAAGCTTTTGTTCAAAATGCTCAATCTCCACACCGACTATGACGTGCGCCAGGAAGTCATCTGGGCGCTTTCGCAAATCGGTGGCGATGAGGTTATTGAACGCCTTGAACACTTCGCCAACCTCACCGATGATGAAGACGAAATCGAACTCATTGAGGATTCAATCGAGTATCTCGAAATGTTTGGCAGCGAAGATCCCAAAATGGCAAGCTTCCTCATTGATAAACCCTCACATGGCAGAGGCGACGAAGCTGAAGAAGACGAATTCGATGATGAAGATGAGGATGAAGACTTCTTCAAAACGCCCATGGACTTGGAAGAATGGGAACGCTACGTTGATGACGATGATGAATATGATGACGACGACGAATTCTCAGAAGATTTCGATGAAGATGACGAGGATTTCTATCAAGAGTCTGGCAGTTTTTGATCCAGTCCATTGAAAATAATTTGTTATAGCCTGGCTCAGATTCCGCCAGGCTATTTTTATCTCCAAACAGCTATGACATCTGTGAGGTACATTTCACCTAAGGACTGTTCCTCCATGTTGTCCTGACCATGGTTAAGCTGAATTACCGCCCTGCACAAATCAAATTCGTTCGCTTACTCCCACCAAATACCCATCATTAAGCGTATAATTCCCCTATGCCATACAGTCACGAGATACAGTTAGTTGAAAACCTCATCATCGGACGCTTGCAGCGCGAATATATCCTGCCGGTTCAGGGACCAGCTCGTGTCAATCAACTGGGTGGTAATTTGCCCTACACCGCCAGCGCGATGGCAATGTGGGGTGGCAAAGCCGGTCTGGTAAGTCGTGTCAACCCCGATTACCCATTGGAATGGTTTAAACCGCTCGAAATCATGGGCTTTGACTTGCGCGGAATCATCCAAACGGACGAAAGTTTTGACGCGCGATTTTTCGTCGCCTACAGCGAAGGCTATAAGATCAGCTATGAAAACCCGCTCACCCACTTCGCCGAACGACAGCTTCCATTCCCCGAAGAGCTTTTCAATTACGAGCCCGATACCCGGCGCTATTGCAGCAAAACCGACTACCTGCCTTACACCTTCCGTGTCACCGATATTCCCCGCGCTTTTCTGGAAGCCAACGCTGCCCACATTTGCCCCATCGACTTTGTTTCGCACAAAATTTTACCCAGCGTGCTACGGGGAGGGATGATTCAAACCCTCTCAATGCGCGCTACGGATTGCTATATGGACCCCGCCTTTTGGGAAGAAATGCGCAACCTCATCTCCGAACTCAGCATCTTCATGCTTAGCGAAAAACAAGCGCTCAGACTGTTTCAGGGGCGAAGCGTTGACCTTTGGGAGATTGCTTGCACACTCGCCAGCTATGGGCCCGAGTACCTGATTATCAACAGCAAGGATGGTGCGGCATGGGTCTATGACCGGGTTGAAAACAAACGCTTCATCGTGCCGGCTTGGGCAGGAAGCATGGTTGATCCCACAGGCGGCTTAAACGCTTTTGATGGCGCTTTCTTGTACAACTACCGTAAAAACTATGACATTGTGCACGCCACGGTATGCGCCAATCTAAGCATGGGCATTTGCATGGAAGGCAGTGGACCAGATTACCTGACAGAAACTTTAACCGCGTTGCGCGACGCGCGTCTTTACGCCCTCTCGCAACAGGTTATTTATTTGTAAATTATCCTGGTTAATTAAGAATTCGAAGGCACGAGCTTAATTTCATAGAGCACGTCCCAGTTTTTACCGGTCACAAACAGACGCCCACCCTCTTTATCCCAGGCGATGCCATTGAGCACCTCGCCTAATTTAGCCTTGTTTGCTTCAGGCATTAAGCCAGATAAATCAATTTGAGTCAGCACTTCCCCACTGATAGGGTCAATGCGTAAGACCATATCAGTCAGGTAGACATTGGCTAAAATCTCACCATTAACAAACTCCAGCTCGTTCAACTGGCTCATTGGGTAACCACCCAAGGTAACGTGTAGCTCATTTACCACCAAACCGCTCTTGGGATCCATCCAATAAAGCGTATTTGAGCCATCCGACATGATGAGTGCCTTGCCATCTGTGGTTAAGCCCCAGCCTTCGGTGCTGTAATTAAAAGTGCTTATTTGCTCGAAATTGTCTTTTTGATAAACAAACGCGGTACCTTCCCGCCAGGTGAGCATGGTTAGCTGATCATCGAGCAATGCCAATCCCTCGGCAAAATACTTGTCATGAATACTTATCTCGCGCAGACCTTCGCCCTCCTCCAATTTGGCTACGCGCAAGCGTGACTCGCCATACAGCCCACAGCTTTCGTAAAGCAATCCATCCTCGTAGACCAGCCCCTGGGTATAACAGTTAGGATCATGAGGATACATATTAACTATTTCGTAGGAAGCTTTTTTACCCAAACCTGACAAAATGTCTGGTTCAATAATCATCTTGTTCTTTGATCTATCCAATAAACGTGGCAAAGCAAAAGCCAAAAAGGCGATTACTAAGACCGTGATAATAGCAAAAAGGATGTTTCTAATTTTTGCATTCATACCCAAAATTTTACCACTTGCTAAAGAGAAAAAAGTGCCATATGCCATATTATTAATATCAGCAACCCGTTGAGCCTCATGATAAAATATTTAGGCAAACGAAAGGAGATACCATGACCACCCTACTCGAACGCTTTTTACGCTACACCAAAATTGATACACAATCCCAACACGACGCCGAAACTTATCCCAGCACCGCCAAACAACTCAATCTGGCTCGCCTTCTTGAAAAAGAACTTCGCGAACTTGGCATGAGCGATGTTGAGCTTGACCAATACGGCTATGTAACAGCCACCCTGCCTGCCAATATTGAGCATGACTGCCCCGTTGTTGGCTTTATCGCTCATATGGATACCAGCCCGGATGCGTCCGGCGAGAACGTCAAAGCACGCGTTATCGAAAATTATGATGGTCTGGACATCGTCCTGAATGAGGCAGAAAACATTATTCTGTCACCAGACGTTTTCCCTGACCTTCTCAAATACAAAGGCGAGAGACTCGTGGTCACCGATGGTACCACCTTACTCGGCGCGGACGACAAAGCCGGCATCGCTGCTATCATGGATGCCATGCGCTATCTCATCGCCAACCCTGATATCAAACATGGACGTATTCGTGTCGGTTTCACCCCCGACGAAGAAGTTGGTGCCGGCGTGGAATACTTTGACGTTCAGAAATTCGGTGCGGATTTTGCCTACACCATCGATGGTGGCGAAAAAGGCGAGTTGGAGTGGGAAAGCTTCAACGCCGCCAGCGCGCGCTTGAAATTCAAAGGCATCAGTGTGCATCCCGGCACTGCCAAAGGTGTGATGCGCAACGCCAACCTGGTGGCGATGGAATTCCAATCCCTTATGCCCCTCTTCGACCGTCCCGAACACACCGAAAAGCGCGAAGGTTTCATTCACCTCACCCAAATGTCCGGCCTGACCGAAGCCGCGCAACTCGATTACATCATACGCGACCACGATAAAACCCTTTTTGAAGCCAAAAAACAAATCGTGCGCGATGCCGCCGCTTACCTGCAAGGGAAATACGGTCAAGATGTTCTGGAACTGGAAATCAAGGATCAATACTTCAATATGGGCGAAGTGCTCAAAGAACACCCCGAAGTGCTTGAACTCGCCCGCCAGGCATACCGCGCGGAAGGTATCGAGCCAATTGAAATCCCCATCCGCGGTGGAACGGATGGCAGCCGCCTGAGCTTTATGGGCTTGCCCACACCCAACGTTTTCTATGGCGGACATAATGGGCACGGTCCCTTGGAATATCTTTCAGTGACCGGTCTCAAAAAATCGAGGGATGTGATTGTAAAGATTGCTGAGTTGGTTGCAAAACAACAAACTCGATAAATTAAAAATCCAAAGTTACCCATTCGGATCGAAAGTGCCTTGTTAAGACTGATTAAGGCACTTTTTTGATAAAACAAGCAGTAATCTTTCAAAATTGACCCAAAATTGGTCGAAAAAGTACTTGACATGACGTACTACGTGTGATATAGTAGTTACAACGTCAGACGTAATACTTTTGAAAGGACAGAAAACATGATAAGTAGTGATGTTATAAGAGGATATACTGATATAATTATTTTGTATCTACTCATGGATGAACCCGGTTATGGCTACGAAATCTCGCGCAAGATTTCCGAACGCAGCCAGGGTTTATACTCCATGAAAGAAACGACGCTTTATTCAGCTTTCAACCGGCTTGAGAAAAACGGCTACTTACGCTCTTTCGCAGGCACTGAAACCGGTGGAAAGACCCGCACTTACTATGAACTAACGCCCCAGGGGCACACCCATTACCAACTAAAAAAAGACGAATGGTTGATTACCAAAAAAGTCGTTGACCAATTCATAAAATAATATAAAACATTTATAGGAGATAAAAAATAATGGACGCAATTTTCAATTACTTAGACAACATGTTCGCTCATCTGCCCAAAACCGAAGAAGTCAAACGCGCTAAAACCGAGCTCGGGCAAATGATGGAGGACAAATACAATCAGCTGCGCGCCGAAGGTCGTTCTGATAACGAAGCGGTCGGGCAGGTCATCAGCGAATTTGGAAATCTTAGCGAACTCGCTGAAGAACTGGGCATTTCGAACCAAGTTCAGCAAGCTTCAAGCGAAGACAATTTCGTCTACGTTACAGCTGCCGAAGGTGAAACCTTCATCGAAAAGTCCAAAAAAGCTGCCAATATGATCGGTGGTGGTGTTGCTGCAATCATGCTTGGCGTTATTTCTGTTATTTTCTTTTCCAGCTATGCTGAAGGAATATTCTCCCAGGTCTTAGGGGGCGACGAACCCAACAAAGTCTACCTTGCCGTTGGACTTGGGCTTCTCTTTATCCTTATCGCTTTCGCGGTTTATCTCTTCGTTATGACTGGTTTAGCGAACGAAAAGTACAAGATTTTCGATAAGAAAGTAGTCAAACTTGACCCACACAACAAAATGCTCATTCAAAAAGCCAAAGAAAATCATCGACCGGTGCTCTTGCGTAAAATTTCCATTGGTGTGGGACAGATTCTGCTGGCAGTAGCTGCTCTAACTGTCGCAGGCGTATTATTTGAAGATAATGAAGCCGTGCTGGTCTGTTTAGTTTGTCTTTTGCTGTTGATCATTGGCATTAGTGTCTGGCTTTTCATTTCCGGTGGAGCAATTCAAAACGCCTATGACAAACTGCTCAATGAAGGCGACTACACAGTTGAACGCCGAAAGAGTGAATCGGTTGTGCAACGTTGGGCTTCACCGTATTGGACTTTGATTGTGGTTGTTTACCTTGCCTGGAGCTTCATTACGAGCAGCTGGGACAAAACCTGGATTATCTGGCCAATTGCGGGAATTTTATTTGGCTTGATTAGTGCGATTGTCCACGCAGCCACATCAAATAAAGAATAAGCACCTGGATAGCTATTCAAAAAAGAGACTGTTGCCATGATAAGGAACAGTCTCTTTATATTCTCATTTTTGGGGCGTATTATCCACCACAGGTGCTGGGGTCATCGCAGCCCTGGCTACAACCCGCGCAACCGCCAAAGTGCAAACTGCCATTGGCAATTTCCGCTTCAGTCGCGGGGCGGATGCTTATAATGGTTACTTTAAAATCCAGATCTTTGCCCGCCATGGGGTGGTTCAGGTCAAGTTCAACAATGTCTTCGCTGAGTGCCACAGGGATGGCTTGAAAAACAAGCCCGCTGGCATCGCGAATACGCATCGGTTCACCTAATTTAAATTCAAAATCTTCGGGGAATGAGCTACGGTTCACCGGCAGCACACGTTTGGGGTCATGTTCGCCATACGCGTCAGCAGCCAAAACATGCACGTTACGGGTCTCGCCAACTTTCGCGCCTTCAAGTCCTTTTTCAAGACCGGCGATGATATTGCCATGCCCTTGCAAATATTCAAGCGTGCCCTCATCAGCAATTTCACCTTCCACGGTAAGAACATAGTTCATTTCAACCGCGGTGTTTTCTTCAACAGTTAAATTCAAATCCTTTTCCATCAGTCTCCATTCAACTTGAGCAATTTTATCTTTTTTC
>JAAZIH010000091.1 GCA_012800995.1 Chloroflexota bacterium | reverse complement strand
GTGCATCATACCTGGCGCAAGATGATTTCTTTACATATGAGCGCGGGTGGTGTTTCGCAATATGACTCACCCGGAATAGCCTGGACACTGCTTTATCACAGTGATGGTCAGGCCATCCATACCGCCTATTGGCATAACAATTTTGGCGTAGCCCTTTCGCACGGGTGTGTGAATTGTCTGCCTCATGATGCGAAATGGATTTGGCGCTGGTCAGAACCTTATGTGGGCTATTATCCCGGTGAGCTAACCATTCAGGGCTTTACAGGAAATACAACGGTCGAGGTCATTGAATAAATGACCGAATATCTCGGTAAAAGCCAGATAAATAACACCCCTGATAGTGATTCCAGAAAAAAGAAAAAATGGCTATTCATTGCCACTATTTTGTTGTTGGTTTTTTATTTAGGAGCTGCGTTTCTTGCTCCAATGATGATGAAAACAGGACATCAGCGATTCGCACAAATGATTTACAAGGTTTATCGACCGGCATGTCATCAATTAGCTTATCGATCGTTTTTCTTGTTTGGTGAACAAGCCATTTATCCCCTTGAGTTAGCTGGGCTGGAGGGTTTTAAAACATATGAGGAAATAACGGGATTTGACGCGGGAGACGCTGATGCCGCTAAAAATCTTGTTGGTAATGAGCAAATGGGCTATAAAATTGCGTTGTGTCAGCGTGATTTAGCTATTTTTTCTTCTATCTTGCTCTTTATTTTGATTTATGCTTGCTTTGGTAAGCGAATCAAACCAATATCCTGGTGGGTTTGGCTTTTGCTGGCTGTGATACCCATAGGCTTGGATGGTACATCGCAGTTGATTAGCCAAATGAGATTGACCTGGCTTTCATGCTTAGCTTTAAGAGAAAGCACACCGTTTTTGCGGTTATTGACCGGCTTCCTGTTTGGATTCCTTAGCGCGTGGTTTATCATTCCCAATATCCGCGGTGACATAAATCAAGCTCATGAAGCCAAACCAAACAAAAAATAACAGAAGAACCACAAGGACTTGAGGAGAAAATTATTCATGAAAATAATTGATATTGATGGCACACGTGCTTATCAGTTTGAGAGTTTTGACTCTTCTGTGGTTGAACACAGACTTTTTACCCGCTTGGGTGGTGTGTCAAAAGGTATTTGGAGCAGCTTGAATCTTGCGGGGACGGTCGGTGATGAAAAAGTAGCTGTGGCACAGAATCATGAGATCATGTTCAAAGCGTTTGGCGCGCCTCTGTCAACACGTTTTGATGTTTGGCAGGTGCACGGAACACAAATTCACTTCGCAGAAGCCCCCCGACCACCTGAGCAAAAACATAAGCCCGGGGATGCTATTTTTACTGACAAACCTGGCATTACGCTTACCATGCGATTTGCTGATTGTATCCCGTTGTTGTTCCATGATCCGGTAAAGAAAGTGATTGGCATTGTGCATGCTGGATGGTTGGGTACGGCTTTGCAGATTAGTCGAGTCGCTGTAGAAGCCATCGGTAAGCGTTACGGCTCGAAAGCGTCCGATTTGATTGTAGGTATTGGCCCTGCCATTTGTGGAAATTGCTACGAGGTTGGTGAGGATGTCATCAGACGCTTTGAAAAATACTGGCGTAAGGATTACCATCCCTTCTTTAAAAAAATAAAGGAATCATGGTTTCTTGATATTTCAAACGCGAATGAATATATTTTGCGTCAGGCAGGTGTGAAGCAAATTGAACAATCTCATATTTGCACAGCTGAAAATCTGAATGAATGGTATTCTTATCGTAAAGAGAAAGGTCTAACCGGGCGTTTTGGCGTTGTTTTCGCGCT
>JAAZIH010000011.1 GCA_012800995.1 Chloroflexota bacterium | reverse complement strand
TATTGTGTATGAATGAATTCCAGCGCTTGATCATATTGTTCCAAAATAGAGATGTCTTTCAAAATGCGTCGCTCATGAAAAATATCAATGGTGTCGCCCATTCTTGCGATATCAATTCCTGGACTGCGATTATCATCCGACAGTAACATCGCGGCATGGTTAAAGCCGTTTTTGTCAGTATACAGTTCAAGCGTTTTAAGAATATCCATGTTCAGGCTTTTGATACTGAGTTTTTCGATTAATCGCTGCTCGAGATATGTAAAATGCAGTTCCTGGATTGCGGCAGGTAATTCTTCATAGTTTTTATTCATGCCTTCCAAAATCAGCCGCTGAAATTCAACACGGTCAACCGCGACGGTTGACGTATCAGTCCGTTTATAAGCTTTATTTCTATAAAGATAAGGTTTGGATTCACCAGCCTTCACATGTAACCTAACAACTTTTGTAGCAGCGTTAATCGTAAGTTCAAAATGTGGTACGGGTTGGATGGTATCATTTATCTGATTTTCAATAGAAAGGCAAGTTTGTTTTGGATTGTCCAATCCAATGATACTGCCATCATCCATTCTTCCAAACTCAATAATCCCACCATCGTAATTGGCATAAGCACTAACTGTTTTCAAATAGCTGCTTGAAGTCGCGTCTTGTTTGAATTCCAATTTGTTATTTTCTTGCTTGTTCATTTTATAACCATTCTCCAGAAAGAAATTGTAACGCATAGCCTATCGTTTTGCAACGATAACGTTTACGTTACATTGCGTTTGCAACGATGGAACGGAAATCAGGCTATTTGTTTATGTAAACGATCAATATAGATAGGTTTTTGAGTGCTTGCCATAGAATGAAGCTAATCAAGCCACCTTTGCTCTATCCTAAGTGTTTTGTTTTACAATAGCTTTGGATAGTTTGTTTATGAAGGCTAACAAAGCGCTAATTGAATGTGACCGCATGCTCATAAGGGTTAAGATGATTGACTTAATGCGTGAGAAAGATGGCGTCAGTCTTTTTGCGATTCAAAGCATGGATGGCGCTCGATACGTTTTAAAGTTCTTCGAAAACGAAACTTATCGGCGTGAGATAGTACATTATCAACAACTGCAGTCAGTGGGTATTCCAACTATTCCGCTCATTGCGAACACTGAAAAAAGTGCTTTTAATGGAGGACTTGCGCTACAGCGATTCCTGGCGTCTTGGCAAAGCTGAAGATATGCAATCTGAGAAGATTGCGAGTGTCCTGGCTGCGTGGTATCAAAAGCTTCACAGTTTGGGACAAACGCTGGCTAATGACCCAGTGCTGACCTGGTATTCCGAGCTAAACTTCTTTACACGCGAAGGTTTTGCTTTGGTGCAAGCGCCTACACAAAGCCATGACGCTGAACTTTGGCAAACTCTGGATAGTCTCATTGACCCTATTCTCGCGTGTATTCAAGAGATTCCCAAAACGCTGACTTACAATGACTTTTATTACGTGAACCTCGCAGTATCGCGCGATGAAAAAAGCGCCTTGATGTTCGACTATAACCTGCTTGGCGTTGGCTTTCCAGTTATGGACGTGGGTAACGTTTGCGCCTCGCTGAGCCCTTCTGCTGCTGAAGCTTTTAAAGTTAGCTATGGTCCTCTAAACCCACAAGAGCAGTTACTCAATGAGATTATCAGCCCGCTTACCACACTTGTTATTGGCGCCCAACGCGAAAAATTTCCATCATGGTTTGACGAGGCTTGGACCGAAGTAAACAATCCTGAGTTTTTGGAAAAGTTAAAGCGTTTTATTTAAAGCATTAAGTGAGTTGTGGAGATAGTAACAGCATTGTAATTTTCATAATTTGACACGCGCAAATCCAAACCTTGTTCGTTGAGGCGTCTCACAAAAGCAAAAACGGCGCTAATTCGCGCCGAAAAAAAGCATTACAAATGTCTTGCAGGTTTAAGGGAATAAAAAACTAACTTACAGCCTCGATGCACACTTCCGGGAAGAACTGGCGAATGGTGCCCGCCACCCAGCCCTGCAAAGTATGCTCAGAAAGGTGACAGCTTTCACACGCGCCACCCAGACGCACCTTAACGGTATCGCCTTCAATGCCAACCAACTGAACTGTGCCATGGTGATATTGTTCGATGTACGCGCTGATCTGTTCAATCAAGCCCGCGATTTGTTCGTTACGAGAGAAATCGGGTTCTACATGAATTTTCATTTGGAAGTCCTTTCTGAAATTATTTTATCACAGCCAAGGGCT
>JAAZIH010000090.1 GCA_012800995.1 Chloroflexota bacterium | reverse complement strand
TGTTTCAAATTTAAATGTGGCATCTTCAAGAAATATGGATCGATCATATCGGAATGTTGTTTCTGTACCGCTATGATTTTCTTTGAAAGTTCCAACAAGTTTGACATCACCCTGAGCGATGCCTTTTTCATAACGCTGATGGTGAATTTTATGATCACGCCGAACGGTAACTTCGCACCATTCAGAGAGGGCGTTTACTGCCGAAACACCCACTCCATGCAAGCCACCACTGACTTTATAACTTCCACCACCGAATTTACCGCCGGCGTGGAGAACTGTCATAACGACTTGTAAAGCGGAGACTTTCTTCTCTGGATGAATGTCAACAGGAATGCCACGTCCATTATCTTTGACGGTTACACTTTCGTCTTCATGAATAGTAACCTGAATGTGATCACAAAATCCAGCCAACGCTTCATCAACTGAGTTATCAACAACTTCATAGATTAAATGATGCAAGGCTTTCACATCAGTACCACCAACGTACATACCAGGACGACGGCGGACGGCTTCAAGACCTTCTAAAACCTGGATATCACCTGCATCATAATGTTCAATATTTTTACTCAATGCTGTACTCCAATTTTCTGAGCATAAATAATTTACTCAGCTTATTTAGTTCATCACCAACCCTTCAAGTTTAGCTAAATGGGTCAAATTCGTTTAAGTTATCGCTTGTTATATTATTGCATACAACCCTTAAATTATACCACTGAACGAGGAAAAACGACAGTTTCAGGATATCGTTACATGATAAAATTACATAGATGGAAGTACACAAAAACACCACAGCTCTAAACCGATTTAGTATTGTTTTGGCACTGCTTGCCTTAAACTTTCTGGCTATCTTTTTTTTGGCTGAAAAACCAATGAGCAAACTAATAAGGATAAGTAATATTGAATTCTTCTTTTCATTGGGACAAACTTTACCCTTATTTATTGCAATCATTAGTTTATTTGGTTCTTATTGGTTTTTAACTGCCCATTCGTTTGCATCTATCAAAAATCGTGCTATTCGTCAGCTTATTCCAAACATCGTTTTACCAAGTATTACTGTGCTTATTTTTGGGCTTATGCTAATGGAAACAAGCAAAGGTCTATCCTGGTGGGCGATAATGGCTGTAGGACTTGTTTCTTATTCTGTGATAATCTACTCTGAATATAAAGTTCTAAATCCTGACCTAAGTTCCAATACTATATTTAGTATTCTCTTGATTAGCCTCGCGCATGCTTTGTTTATGGCCCTTGTGATTGCGTTACGTGGCTCAGTTTCAAGAATTTTCTTACTTATCCCTGCCATCATCCTGTCTGCCGCTTTTGTGTCTTATCGAACCATAATATTTAGAAGTGACGGGAAGCTAAAGTCGTACTGGGTCATCATTGCAATCTTAATAACCACTCAATTTGCTGTCGCTTTGTATTACCTCTTTCTATCACCATCTCAATATGGATTAATTTTGACCTGTATCCTTTTTCTTTCTAATGCTTTGATAACGCGAATTGGAAAAGGTGATAAAAGCAAGCTCTTCTTTGAGCCTTTAGTAATGTCACTATTTATTGTATTGATTATGTTTTTATCTAAGTGGATCTAATCTTCAGAAAAGGTCTTGTAATAGAGCCAGGCGAGATTGCGTTGATGTAAAGCGTCTGCAATTCCACCTAATAAAATCCTGTTTTTGCCTGCATCTTCAATATCCTGCTGCGCTAAAAAATCATAGGGGTAACGACGTCTATTCGCAAGTCTTACTATTTTTTTGACATAATTCAGGTAATCCACATTGGATTGAATTTTTTCTTCTATCTCACCACGTAAGATAATATCGCCATGTCCCTGGATAACATTCTCAAGGCTCATCTCTCCAAAGCGTTGAAGTGTAGACAATAAAATATCGAAATCACCACCAACGAAGAATGGGATTGGCATAAATGAATCACCAGCAAAAAGGATTTTATCTTCTTCAAGTAATACAGAAATAGAATCATCAGAATGACCAGGTGAAGAGAAAATTTGAATTTGCTTCTTTCCAATACGCAGGAATAAACTCCCGTTAGATACAGTAATGTCTGGAGGCATGATGCAGATATCTTTAAAATCCGCGCCACCTTCAATAGCTTCAGCAAGCGCGCTTGTTGACCGTTCAACCATGTAGTGTCTGCAAAGGTCGTGACCGATAATTGTGGCATCAGGGAAAAGACAATTTCCCCAAGAATGATCAGCGTGATGATGAGTATTGATAACGTATCGTACCGGTATCATCAGTTCGGATTCAAGGAAATGTTTGATATATGGGGTTTCCTCGGGCATCAATGTATCAATCAAGACTGCCCATTGAGGACCAATGATTGCGCCAGCTGTTACCCGCGCATATATATCACTTTGAAACCAGTATACATTTTCGGAAACACGTTCTTTTTGCATCTTAATTCCAAGTTATGACTTAGGACAATAGAATAGCATAAGCGCAATTGAATGTCAAAAAGAAGGTTCAATTAAGTAATA
>JAAZIH010000089.1 GCA_012800995.1 Chloroflexota bacterium | reverse complement strand
TTCCACCAGATTTGCCCCGATGCGCATTCAGGCCCCGCTAAGACCAAGAAAGTTTGCCCTGGATGAATGCGATTCGTCTCTGCTGAATTGCTGTTTGGTTCCACACGCATTATGTTGCGCAGTTTGGGTTCTTCCTGCACGAAACCATAGCCATTAACCGTAAGCCTGCCCGGCAATCGCCCGGGACAATAGTTGATTGTTTCAATGCGTTGAAGCTGAGACTGTCCAAATCGCGACTCATAAACCCAACCTGTTTCCATATGAGTGGTTTTTACCTGCCACATGATATCGCCATCCACACACTCAGATCTTCCTACAATCAACAGAACCGCACCCGCAGACAGTGACCTTTTGCTTGAAGCATTTATGCTTGGTGAATTCATCAACTCGATAATACCAATTCCAGAACGAACCCAGGCCGAATCGCCCACATTGAATGCTGAATAGTTGCAGCGATTGGAAGTGGCGGTTGGCGGTGGCGTTTCGCTTGGGTGGCTGAGCGCGGTGAGCGTTTGCTCCAGAGATTCCTGGGTAAGCTCAACTTCCCGCGCCCTGAGTGTGGCTAACAAATCGTCATTTGACTGCGTAAAGCTATCCGGGACGGATATGCTCTCAGTTTCCTGTGAAAAGATGTTTGAGAATAGCCCGGTTTGATTATCGTATTCAACCTGGGTGTTCTTTTTATCCTGGAACTTAATAATCAAGAAGACAATTAAAAAGATCACCAAAGCCCCAAGTACGCCCATCACTGGTGCTAACCAGCTATTGTTTTTCTTTGGTGGCATATAGGGAGGATAATTTATTTGCCCTTGGGAGTAAGGCGGATAATACTCACCCCCGGTGTAGTCATTGTAATATACGCGACCTGGCGCCTCATTAGGCATATTTTCAAAGTGGCCGTTATTTGACCGGTCAAAATCAGCTGGGTTTTGCATTTACCTTAACGCTCCTTTTTATGGGCCGAAGTATGGCCCTATATAATAGTAGTCATGCCTTGGGCCAGTCTCGCGAATCCAGCCTTCAATGTCATTTTGAACGCGGACATACCACCAGTTGGCACCTTTACCATCACAATGCGGTCCTTTGAGCAGCTCAAAAACTTCCGTCGGTTGGCGATAAGACTTGCTTGGATCATGTTGTGTGGGTTGAATGAGATACAAAATTTTGGATTCGTCCAAAATGGGCTCCGGATAAACCTCGACCGGATCGTCCGGATATTCAAGCACAAATGCTTTCATGCCCACCAAGAGCCGGGTCGGCTTGGCATTTGGGCATACGTGACGCATATGCAAAGGCAACAACCACCATTCGCTTCCATCGCCAGGAGCTTCGGGAACCCAGTATTCAGTATCCCAACTGGTTTTGACCTTGAACATATTCACGCTGGCGTCACATACAGGCCCCTCAATTACTTCAAAAATCGCGCCGGCATAAAATTTATCCGCCGCATGCCCTTCAATTTTTCCATATGGGCCATCGCGCATTGTGCCGCCACCGGTAGGTGGATTGCCATAGGCACTGTCTCCAACGCCCAACATCGTTGCAGGACAAGACTGATTCGGTCGGCTCATCCCGGTTGTCGGGGTTTTATAGTTATCAATCGAGGCGTAAACAGGCTCAGGACTGCTTTTCTGACCGATTGATTGGCTTACCGGCTGAGTGCTGGTTGGGAAAACATTTTGTGCTGGTTGCTGCGGGACAGGTGTTGGCTCTTCTTTCACAGGTTCAGGAATGGATTCTTGTTGTCCCTGTTGGGGCGCCGAATAACTATCAGCGGGAGACTCTATTTGCTGGTCAAACTGGGTGTTAGGGCTATAGCTCTGTGGCTGGCTTTTTGTGCGTTTTGACAAAAGCGAAAAAGCACCTAAAGCCGCACCAAAGAGCACAAAAGCAATGATGACGCCAATGAAAGCCGCGGGTACAGCTGACTTCGCTTTTTTGGGAGGGCGATCATACATGGCTTGCCAGTCATTCCGGTCGTAATCGGCGGGTGTGAGTGGCTCCGGTCTATGCTGAAAAGTTTGTTGAGGTCGATCCAGGTTAGCCGGGTGTTTTGGGTCTGAATAAGGATTTGGTTGATAACTTTGGCTCATTTTCTCCTCCGAGTAATTGAATGCCTGGCTATAAAATGGTTTAGCTAATTATAAACGCAAAGACAGATAAAAAAGACCCGTTTTCGGGTCATTTTTTGAGTGTTATCATTTTATGGCATCGTTATAGAGCAAGTTTTAGAGGGTTTGGATATTTGAAGCTTTTAGCTTCCTTACTTCCTCTAAAACCTTACGCATTTGTGGGAAGATGGCAGGATTGGCGGAAAGAATGTCCACACTGCCTGTCAATAAATCAGCTTCGCCAAAAAGGCCTTCCACGATGCCTCCCGCTTCGCGCACCAGTAAAATACCCGCGGCGACATCCCAGGGGTTCAAGGCAATCTCCCAAAAACCCTCAGCGCGCCCGGCCGCGACATAGGCTAAATCCAAGGCGGCTGATCCGAGACGGCGCACGGTCTGTGCTTTTCGTGAGAAGTGGATGAAATTATCGATGTTCGTCCGGGGTGTGTCTAACAAAGCGTGCCTAAAACCGGTTATCAGAAGCGCGTCAGTGAGCTTATCAATCCTTGAAACCCGGATAGGTTCACCGTTGAGCCAGGCTCCCTGACCTTTTACCGCGCTGAACAATTCATCCATCTCCGGGCAGTAAACAACACCCACCTGCAACTCGCCTTCATAAGCATAGGCAATAGAGATGCTATACTCAGGCAAGCCATGCGCGTAGTTTAACGTCCCGTCAATGGGGTCGATATACCATTTGTGCGCGCTGTCTTTTTTGTGCATACCGGTTTCTTCTGCCAAAGCAGTGTGGGATGGAAAGTTTTCCTCAAGCTGTGCCAATAAATAGGCTTCGATCGCCTTATCAGCGCGTGTAACCAAGTCAGCCTGGTTCTTATATTCGACTTTTAGGTCTTCTTTGCGCATTTCAATGGCCATTTTGCCGGCATAACGCGCCCATGATTCTATTTGCTCTATTTGTGGCTTCATACACGTCCTTAGCTTGTTTATTGTGTTCTCTTCCTATTGTATCAATGAAAACCTCATAAAAGCGATTGGCACTTGTAAAGTTTTCGATTTTATCCGCATAAGATTTGTCGCTGAAACCAGCAGCAAACTGACAATTGTGGATAAGTTTTAATAATCTGTGGATAAAAGATTGTTGTATGGGGAATATTACGCTTCGCCTTCGCATTCTGCCTGTAATTGTTTGAAAAATTTATGTAAAATTTCATCCCTTTGAGCAGCAATTTGTTTGCCAGTTAGGGTGTAAAGACGATCTTTAACGCGTCGGAGTTTGAAGAGATATTCATGATAGGCGCTATGTGGTTCATTAGGAAGCCTTTCGCAAGTGTTCAAAAACTGCTCCGAAGGTTTGGCATAAAACGGCTGACCTGCGTGAGTTGCATAGGCGATGGTGCGTGCCACGCCAACAGCGCCGAGCACATCCAACTTATCCGCGTCAAAAACACATCTTGCCTCAAGGCTTTGGGGCTGTTCGCCATCATTCCGATAGCGATGCGCGCGAATGCAATGCTGTACCGCTTCGATGCGCTCTTGTTGCCAGCTGGCTTGTTTTAGCACTTCGCCAGCAAATCGCGCGGATGCCAGGTGGTGTCCCATGCGTTCGCCGCCTTCTCCGCCAGGTGTCGCACCCCTTGAGTCATGCAAAAGTGCCGCGACATAGACAATTTCAAGGTCAGCAGCTTCTTTCTCGGCGATTTTTAAAGCCAAATTGAGCACGCGCAAGACGTGCTCAAAATCGTGTGCCAGGTCCGCGCTAAGATACCAGGCGCGGGCTTCTTCAATGCTTGGAAAAAAGTCCTGCATTACTCTTGTGAATAGAACTTGCCTTTTTTGATCACATCAGCGACCATGTTTGTGCCATAGCGATAGGTCAAAATACGATAGTCAGGTACGCTTAGAATCAAAATATCGGCTTGTTTACCGGCTTCAATCGAGCCGATTGTGGCATCGCGCAATACCGCTTTAGCGGAGTTGATTGTGCTTGCAGCCAAAGCCTGGCTCGGCGTGAGCTTCATATAGCGTGTAGCCAAAGCTTGCATAAACTGCATGGATTCATTCCAGGTTGTGCCGGGATTTAAGTCGGTTGCCAGGGCAAGAAAAGCATTAGCAGCAATTATTTCGCGAGCGGGCGAGTATTCAGATTGCGCCAAGCCAAAAGGCGTGCCCGGAAGCGAGACTGCCACGGTTTCAGATTTTGCCATCCTTTGGATGTCTTCAAGAGACGTTTTAACCAGATGATCAACCGAAGCAGCATTGAATTCAGCGCCCAGGCTTGCGCCACCCAGATTCTCAAACTCATCAGCATGCAATTTGAGTGGGAAGCCAAGATCTCGCGCGGTTTGGAGAATCTCGCGTGTTTCATCCATTTCAAAAACATCTTTCTCGCAAAAAACGTCCACAAAGGGCAGGGCTTGTCCGGGGGCGTGTTTAAGCCACCAGGTCTTCGTCTCGGGTAGCGCTACTTCACAAAGCCAGCGCGTGTAGCCGGCGGTGTCGCCTTTGAATTCCACTGGAATGGCATGCGCGCCCATGTAGGTAGGCACCAACTCAATGGGTCCTGCCTTGTTAATTTCAAGCACGGCTTCGAGTTGGCGGAATTCGGTTTCAAGGTCAAGCCCATAGCCCGATTTTGCTTCCATGGTGGTTGTTCCGTGAGCAAAAGCGCGCATAGCACGTTCCATGGCTTGCGCCACGAGCTCGTCCAGACTTGCTTTGCGCGTAGCATTAACTGTGGAAGCAATACCCCCACCGGCCGCCATGATTTCCATGTAGCTTTTGCCTTGCAAGCGCATTTCATATTCGTGAGCGCGGTTTCCCGCCCATACGAGATGTGTGTGGGGGTCAACAAAGCCGGGCACAATGGAGCGTTGCCGTGCATCGATACGTTCTGCAACTGGATATTTTTCGAGTAAATCAGTTGACGTGCCTACTTCCAAAATTGTTTCACCCTGAATGGCAACCGCGCCATTAGGGATGATCTGGAGCGCACCCAATGTGTGGCCTCGCTGCGCCCCTCCGACAGTTGTAACAAGTTCTGAGCTATTGTGTATGAGTTTCATAGTTCTATTGTAATGGATTTTTCCCTCATTTTCACCTACATGAAAACAATCTCCTACGGATATAATAAGGACATTGGAGAAACGACAATGAAAATTTCACTTTCAGCAAAACAACAAAAGATACTGGAATTTATTCTTGTTTTGGGTATTGTCACCGTTATAAGCGTCTCAATTTTGTCCGCCGCAAACCCATCATCTAACCCACCCGGACGCGATGGCGGATACTATATGTATCTCGGTAAAGCTCTGAAGTCCGGCGCAAAGCTTTATGATGATATCTGGGAATCAAAAGGCCCATTGATTTTTTGGATAAACGCTCTTGGCATGGGAAGAGACTTTTCCCGGTGGGGGTTGTTCTTCATTGAAATCGTTTTTATGGCAGTTAGTTTGTTTATTGCCTATTTCGCCATCAATAAAAGGTATGGAAAACTGCCCGCGCTTGCCACGATTCTGCTTGGATCTTATTTGCTGACTTTTGTTATCGGACCCGGTAATTCTGTTGAAGAATTCTCGTTGCCCTTCACCTGGATCTCAATCGCAGCCCTGGTTTTGCTCATTTCAAAACCCCAAAAGCTCTTTCTGCCCTTTTTTCTGATGGGCGCCACCATCGTATTAAACTTTTTGTTACGTGCCAACAATATCGGAACACAAGCCATGGTGATTGTTGTTTCACTCATCTTTGCTTTCACGAAACGAAAAGAATGTAGATTCTGGCAAGCATTGTTGTTTCTTTTACTTGGAGTGCTGACCGTTATCCTTCCTGTTAGTCTTTATTTCATCGTTAATGGCACATTTACAGCCATGATCGAAACCTCAATTATCTATAATTTTTTCTATTCAACATCAAGAGGTCATGCTTTTAGCAACAGCATCATGCCTGCAATTGATATTTTTTTCAGATGGTTCTATATTATTTGTGCTATTTGGCTGTTGGCTTTTGCGCGCTTCATTTTCCTCTTGACAAAGAAGACCTTTGACCCCTTTCTCCTGCTAACCGTATTAGCTTTTCCGATTGAGATCATAATGAGCTCGGTCTCCGGAAGAGGGTTTACGCATTACTTTATCTGCTGGATACCTGCGATCATGTTGTTGTTCAGTTTTGCGTTTGAACTTATTCGGCGAGAAGTTATCAGCATAAAGTTTCGTGATTTTGTTGAGAAAAAACGCCCAGTTTTATCGCTTTTTGTGCTATTAAGCCTATTATTAATCAGCACGATGGGACCTTTTTACAGTGCGACAAGATATATTCGCTCAAGCATCCTGTACCCTGACTGGCCAAATGATTTCCGTGAGCCAATAGCAAATGTCCTTAATAAAATAAGTTCTGAAGAGGACAAGGTCCTGGTATTTGGCGGACAAGCAGGTGTAAACGTGATGGCAAAGCGTGATTCCATTGATTACGCGCTTTTTTACCCAAGCATTAACGATTCTGAGCTTGGACTTGAGGTCCAGGAAAAATTTTTTAACACGTTAAAAACAATCAAACCCAAAATCATTTTAGACGGACATCGGTTTTATCCACAACAAATACCAGCAATTGATCCCCGCGACAGAGAAGACCAAACCATCATCATACCCATGGCTCAAAACCTAAACGAGGTGCTGGATTGGATCAACGAAAACTATTACAGATACGACGAAGCCAATGACTACATCATTTTTATGCTGAAAGAAGACGCGGATTTGTAGAAATCGGAGTTATTAAGCACCATAAAAGCGGCTTGCTCGGCTATACTATAGAAAATTAATATCAGTTCAGGAGGCAATATGCCAAAGAATAAAACTTTGCGTTATTTCATGTTCGGCGCGCTTTATTTCACCCAAGGCACTATTATGGGCTATTTTGCTTCGCTCAATGCGCTATACCTGCTTGACCATGGTTTGACATTGACCGATGTGGGCGTTTTTGGAGCAATCGCCCTTATTCCATTCATCATCAAAATCTTCCTTGGCATGCTCAGCGATAAAGTCAATTTATTTGGCAAAGGACATCGTGTCCCTTACATTTTCATTGGACTCGCGGTTCAGTTTTTGCTGCTCATATTTGTACCCTTCGTCAATCCAAGACAATACTATTGGGTTTTCGTGGCGATGGCATTTCTTTTGCAGCTGGGAATGGCGCTTTACGACACCTGCACCGATGGACTCGCGCTGGATACCGCTCCTGAAGAAGAACACGGGCGTATTCAAGCCTGGATGGTAGGCGGACGTGCGGTGGGCACCATTGTGGCGGCCTCTGCGGTTGGGCTCCTTGCTGATAATGTTTCCTGGCAAGCCGTCTTTTGGACTTTAGCCGCGCTGACTTTACTGCCATTACCTTTCCTGATCGGTGTCAAAGAACCTGAAAAGGTATCTTCCGAACGTTTTGACTGGTCCGCATTCAAAGCCTTTAAACGGTGGCAAGTTATCGCAACAGGCATTGCCGGGCTGCTTATCTTTTTGGTGATTGTAGGCGCCAACCAGCTTGTAAACCCCTTTTTAACCGAAGTCTTTGACATCTCCCTTTCACAGGCGGGTATGGTCACTTCGCTTTGGGGTATTGGTATCGTGATCGGCTCGATTGTTGGTTCAGGGCTGATCAAGAAGCTGGGCGACCGTAAAGCTACCTATGTGATGTTGGTGATGGTGGCACTAAGCCTGGTGCTGCTGGCAACTTTAGTCACCGCAAAGCTGGGTCTCATCATGTCGATTGTCTTAGTTGTGCTTTATGGCGTGGCGTATGGCGCCGCGCAAACAATCACTTTTGCGCTCTGCATGGGCGTGACCGATACGCGCATTGCCGCCAGCATGTTCGCGATTCTGATGGCATTCACCAACGTGGGTCAGGGCATTGGC
>JAAZIH010000088.1 GCA_012800995.1 Chloroflexota bacterium | reverse complement strand
TGCAAACTCCTTTTTCTCACCTAAGCGTTTACAATAAGCTCATCATGAAAAACAAAGCTCATTTCGTTGCAACCTTACAAGCCTTGCTGGTCACTTTTCTGTGGTCAACATCGTTTATTATCATTAAGCTTTTCATCAACGAGATACCACCTTTACTATTTGCTGGGTTGCGTTACGCCATCGCCGTCATCATCTTAGCCCCCGTATTGTGGCGCTATCGCGAAGAGATCAAATCGATTAGTAAACGCGATTGGCTGATGCTCTTCTTTCTTGGCGTGGTTTACTATTTCATCACCCAAGGCGCGCAATTTATCTCACTCAAGTATGTCGACATGGTCACCATCAGCCTCATTCTCAACTTTAGCTCTCCCCTGGTCGCTTACATTGGTATCGTGCTCTTAAAGGAACCTGTCCTGCCACAGCAATGGGCTGGCACGATTCTTTTCATCGTTGGTGCGCTGATTTACTTTTCCCAAAAAACGCTGTCAAGCATGAGTGTTTTCGGTCTGAGTATGGTCTTGCTTTCGCTCATTTCCAATTCCGTGGGCACTGTATTAGGTCGCTCAGTTAACCGCGGGGGAAAACTCAATGCCTTGGTTGTGACTGGAATAAGTATGTTTTTTGGCGCGATTTTGCTGCTCGGTTCTGGATTTGTCCTGCATGGTATGCCCAAACTTGGTCTGAAATCATGGTTGGTTGTCTTCTACATCGCTTCTGTCAATACAGCCTTTGCTTTTTGGCTTTGGAATCACAGCATGCGCACCCTCAGCGCGATGGAATCAAGTGTCATCAACAATACCATGCTCATTCAAATTAGTGTGCTTTCATGGATTGTTCTGGACGAAAAAATCAATATTTGGGAGGGGATTGGTCTCTTTATTGCGCTGATCGGTGTTGTCTTAGTAAGCGTTCGCTTTGAGAAGAAAAGTAAAGTGCTCATTCCAAATGCTTCCGAACAAACCACAAGCCCAAAAGATGGTCATAGCAACTGTTCATAATGCGACACAACTTTAATTGATAGGGCATAAAAAGAAGCGCTTAGGTTCAAAGCGCTTCTTTCTTGAGAAGTAAAACAACCAATACTAATTTGAAGAGTCTGAGACAATCTCTTCAAACCTGAAGTTTACTGTTGCTATGTTTTCTTCATTCACTCTGGCGCATTTCTTGGCCATTGGACAAGTGCTGCACACACTTCCACACGCCGCGGCTTGCTTCGCCTGACGCACCATACCATAAATAACCAAGCCAACAAGCACAAGAACTGCCAAAGCAACTAAAAAAGTTCCAATCGTCATAAGTTCGCCTCTATTTCGCCGGTGCCACACTTAGCTCAGGCTTTTTGTAGTCTTTCTGACGACGGAAAATCATATAAAGCAATCCTACCAGGGCAAGGATGCCAAAGACCGTGCCAACGCTGAAAGTGCCTGTCGTCATCCAGGTGCCGATTTGATAATAAATCAAAGCCAGCACATAAGCTAAGACCGTCTGATAACCAATGGCGAACCATGTCCAGCGCGCGCTGTTCATTTCGCGTTTAATGGCACCAATCGCCGCGAAGCAAGGCACGCAAATCAAGTTAAAAATAAGGAAAGCATAAGCGGATACCGCGGTGAAATCTCTGGCGATGTGATGCCAAATTTCTTCACCCGCCTCGCCAACTTCGCCGATTCCATACAGTACGCCATAGGTACTCACCACGTTTTCTTTGGCGACCAAACCTGTTATCGTTGCAACAGCTGCCCGCCAATTACCAAAACCAAGTGGTTTGAATATCCAGGCAATCGCACCACCCAGCTTTGCCATTAGACCATTTTCAATATCCTCAACCATGCCAAAACTGCCATTTTCCCATCCAAGAGATGACAAAACCCAAATGACGATGCTTGAGAGCAAAATTACCGTTCCCGCCTTGCGCACAAAACTCCATGCGCGTTCCCAGACTGAACGTAAGACCGTGCCAAGCGCGGGCCAGCGATAGGGAGGTAATTCCATCACAAACGGTGCCGGTGGACCAGCAAAAGGTTTGGTTTTCTTGAGAATAACACCCGATATGATTACCGCGGCAATCCCCAGGAAATACGCGCTGGGTGCTACCCACCACGCGCCACCAAACAAAGCTCCGGCAATCAAAGCGATGATGGGCAACTTGGCACTACACGGGATGAAACTCGTCACCGTGACCGTCATGCGTCGGTCGCGTTCTTCTTCAATTGTGCGCGATGCCATAATACCTGGCACGCTACAACCAACACCAACAAGCATCGGGATGAAACTTTTGCCGGAAAGGCCAAAGCGTCTGAACACACGGTCCATGATAAACGCGACACGCGCCATATATCCCGTGCCCTCAAGGAAGGCTAAAACCAGAAAAAGCACCACCATCTGTGGTAAAAAGCCCAACACCGCGCCAACGCCGCCTATGATACCATCCAGGATCAAGCTTTGCAGCCAATCAGCAACGCCCCAATTACTCAAAAGTGTTTCAACCGCTGGCGGAATAATCTCGCCAAACAAACCGTCGTTCACCCAGTCGGTCAGGAGAGTGCCTGGACCAGCACCCCATACAGAAAGCCCAAAAACGAGCGTCATAACCACCACAAAGATGGGCAATGCCAGCCAGCGGTTGGTGACGATGCGGTCGATTTTATCGGATGTGCTCACGGCATCAGGTGCTTTCCCGCCGCGCACGCCTTCAACCAACTGGTCAATCAACGCATAACGCTCAAAAGTGATAAGACTTTGAATGTCATCATCTTCTTTTTCTTCATAGGCTTTCACCAAAGCGTTCAGTTTATCCAGGCTGTCAGGTTTGAGATTGAGTGGTTCCGGATTTTCCAGCGCGCGGCTCAGCCAGTAGCGTCGCTGGTCTTTTCGCAAATCCGAGCCAAGCACCACGTCAGCATCACTCAGCAACTTCTCAAAATCTTGCTTATAAGCCAAAGTTTTAGGTGCTTGTCCGCTTTTGGCAACTTTCAATGCCTCAGCGATGAGTTCATTTATATGTGTGCCTTTTAGTGCTGAAATGCCCACCACAGGACAACCCAGACGTTTAGAAAGCTTGTCTAAATCCAGTTTCGCGCCTTGTCTGCTGAGCATATCCGCCATGTTGATCGCGACAACCGTCGGAATGCCCATTTCAAGAATTTGCATCGTCAAATAGAGATTGCGCTCCAGGTTGGTGCCGTCAACAATGTTGATAATGGCATCAGGCGAATGTTGGCTCAGTTGCTCACTGGCGATGCGCTCTTCAAGCGAATTTGCCGAAAGGGAGTAAATACCAGGCAAGTCTTGAATAATGACCTGCGGATGCCCCTTGAGTTTGCCTTCTTTTTTCTCAACCGTCACACCAGGCCAGTTTCCAATATATTGGTTTGCGCCGGTCAATTGATTAAACAGTGTTGTTTTGCCCGAGTTTGGATTTCCAGCAAGGGCGATTGTTAAGTCCTGTTTCGTCATTTAAGCACCTCCACTTCAACCAAAGATGCCTCAGATTGTCTTAATGAAAGGTCGTAACCTTTCACCTTGAACTCAATCGGGTCACCTAATGGGGCTTTTTTAATCATTTCCAATTCAGTCCCACGTAAAATACCCATATCTAAAATACGTTGGCGCAGGTTTCCTTCGCCATGCACTTTTTTGACCACAGCCTTTTGGCCGGGTTGCATATCAAATAAAGTTTTCAAACTGCCTCCTCGACATAAATGTCTTTTGCTTGTTCTTTATCCAGGGCGTAACGCGCGTCGCGCAAAAGCACGATGACGTTTCCGTCGGAAGAAGAAATCACATCCAGCTCTTCTCCGGGAACAAAGCCGAGAGCTTCCATGCGTTCGCGACACCTTCCACGCGCGCGCCTGACCCTGCATCGTTTTTTGTTCTGCATGTAACAAAGTGGTACCATATTTCTCCTTTAGTTGTTAGTCTCACCTAGCTCTATATATGTTAGACCCAACTAACTTTTCTGTCAAGGGTTTTTGGTATAATTGACACATGAAAAGTGATATTTCATCAGATATGCCTGAATCAAGCGAAATGTACCTTGAAACAATTCTCTTGTTAGAACGCAACAACCCTACCGTGCGCCAGGTGGACATCGCGCGCGCGCTTGGTTTTAAACGGCCCACCGTGCATGTGGCTGTCAAAAAACTGGCTGAACAAAAGCTCGTGCACATCGACGGAGACAGCAAGATCTCGCTGACTCCCCAGGGACGTCAAATCGCCGAAGCTGTTTACACGCGCCATAAAACCTTCACACGCTTTCTAATGCACCTGGGTGTGGACAAACAAACCGCTGAAATAGACGCCTGCCGCATTGAACATTATGTAAGCGAGCAAACCTTCCAGCGCATCAAAGCCTATTGCGAAAAATTCTTGAACGGTGACTGTCAATAGACTATAATCCTGTTCAAACACGCTCGGAGAATAATATGGTACGTTTACGCTTAGCCTTCTAAACCGATAGAAGGCGACAACCACCTTCTATCGCTAAGTCTTCGGTTGAACACACCCAAGATTAGTTTAGGAGGTTTCCATGAAATCCATCATTAAAAAGCATTGGCGTTTTCTCGCCATGGCTATCCTTATCAGCGCCGTGTCGTCGCTCACGGCT
>JAAZIH010000087.1 GCA_012800995.1 Chloroflexota bacterium | reverse complement strand
ATTTTGGATAAAATGGGTAGCCAGGACCTGCTGATACTGACAGATATTAAAGTGGACCACTACTTTGGTCTAAGTGCTGGGTCGCCATTTCCACAATCCATTATCGCATTGCCTCTAAGAGATAAAGGTCGAAATCATGGCGTTCTTTGGATCGGTTTCGAACAAAAGAAGTGGTTTTCTCAGGATGATATACATTTTTATCAGGAATTAGCACATCGGGCTTCAGTAGCTATGTCTACAAAGCAAGATACAATGGAGCTGGTCAACGAAAAGAATGCTTATGAACTAAGTCTGAACGCGATTCCACATGCTTTATTTATTCTCGACAACGAAAATAAGGTTAATTTTATGAATCAGGCTGCTAAAGTTTTGGCTGCTGATGCTGGCGAACTGCTAAATCTGGATGATAAAAAATATCGAATTATTCATCCACAAGTGGTGCAATTATTAGCTAAAAACAGACTACAAGGGATTTATGAAAAAGGATTGGAATTTAGTAACGGTTCGAGTTATGACATTGATGTTTACTCTTTACTCGTTGAAGATCAAAGTATCGGGCACGTCGTTTTGCTCTTTGACAGAGGCTGGCTTACCCAGGTGAATCTGCAACGTACCGAATTTATCACAAATGTTAGCCACGATTTACAGTCGCCACTAAAGATGATTAAGGGACATCTTATATTACTTGAAAGAATGGGTAATCTAAACAAAGAACAGCAGCTTTATGTGAAACTGATAGGCGATAACGTGGAAAATATGAGTCGCTTAGTAAATAAAATGCTCAACCTTGAGCGTTTAGACATGGTTGAAACACTCAATTATTCACGCTTTGACTTTCAGGAAAAAACTGATGAAGTCGTTCAATTGTTGTCTCCGAGTGCTCATCAGAAAAAAGTGACTATCCAAACGGATTACTCAGGGTTGGCAACTCCGTATATCTCGGCAGATCAAACATTGATTCAGCAACTTATGTATAATCTTATTGATAATGCCATAAAATATAGTCAACGCGGTGGGGTAGTTAGTATTCGTGCCGAAAAAGAAGCTGCATTGCTGCACGTAAGCGTAAGGGATGAAGGCAAAGGAATCGCGCCTTTGGATCAACCATATCTTTTTGAACGTTTTTATCACAGCGAAGAAGATATAAGTTTTGAAACCAGTGCAAAAGGCTTGGGACTGGCGATTGTAAAGTCCATTGCTGAAAAACACGGAGGAAGTGTTGAAGTTGACAGCCAGTTAGGAGAAGGCAGCACTTTTAAATTTACTATTCCTGTACATAAACTCAGTTGATAATCGATGGCATTCCGACTACAATTGACAAATCAATTATAGACAGGGCGATTTTGACAAAAAACTTGACATACCTATATCATTCGGACTATAATAAACAATTGCGCAATTTGTATTAACGAGCCAATAAACACTGGAAAAGCCATTTTCCAGTGGGATTTTTATGTCTTAAATTGTCCTCATCAACAGGAGGTATGAGTGGAAGCTAAAGGAATGGAAGCACTTCGCATCAATCTGGCATCACCAGAGATTGTTCGTAGTTGGTCTTATGGAGAGGTCTTAAAACCCGAAACAATTAACTACAGGCGTTTGAGACCAGAGAAGGATGGACTCTTTTGTGAGGCTATCTTTGGGCCAACCCGAGATTGGCAGTGCTATTGTGGAAAATATAAAAACCCTCGTTACAAGGGAATAGTTTGTGATAAATGTGGTGTTGAAGTAACGCGGTCTTCTGTTCGAAGAGAACGAATGGGGCATATTGATCTTGCCGCGCCCGTTGCTCACATTTGGTATACCCGCAGGATTCCATCTTATTTGGGTCTCTTGCTTGATATTTCACGACGTAATCTGGATAGAGTCTTATATTTCGCCCAATACATTGTTACTTATGTTGATGAAGACGCGCGTCAAAAGGCTCTAAAACGATTGGAAGATGAAATTAGCATCTCGGAACATGAATTAAGCAACCAGCTTAACGACGAGATTATTGAACGGAAAAAAGCACGTGATTCCCGAATTAAGGAATTAGATCTTCAGATTGAACGAACCAATGCTGAATTTGACGAAAAGGTTGCTGGACTTTTTGGTCCATCGATCGCTGAAGGTCAAAGGTTGGAACGTGAAATCACTGAGAAGATGGGTAAATCCATACGTAAACCGATAGTTTTCAGTGCCGATGATGTTGAAATAACGGTTGTCGAAGCTGGTACTGAAGTGGTTTCAGCACATTTATCTAAGGTGCAGGAAATAGTTAGCACACAAACTACTGCCTTAGAAAAGAGCCTTGAAGCTGAAAAAACGAGCGTGCTTAAGAAAATCAATCTCGAAAAAGAAAAGGTTCGTGCCACGTATGAATTAGAAACCTCCGCTCTGCGGGCTCAGTTGGACGATCAGGAAGCTTTGACCAAAACTGAAAACGCAAAACTACGCGATGAGCTCTATGAACTTCAGCCTTTCACCTTCTTAAGTGAATCACAATATCGCACGCTTAAATCACGTTGGGGTAACGTTTTCAAAGCAGATATGGGTGCTGAAGCTTTCTATGACATTCTAAAACGCTTAGATATCAATGCTTTAGCGGAAAGTCTTTGGAATGAAGCCCGCACCACACGCAGTAAACAAAAACGTAAAAAAGCTACCAGCCGTCTCAAGGTTGTCGAAGCTTTCAGACGTTCCAGTAACCGTCCTGAATGGATGATATTGACTGTACTGCCTGTTATTCCCCCTGATTTACGCCCAATGGTTCAACTTGATGGTGGCCGATTTGCCACTTCTGACCTTAATGACCTTTATCGACGTGTTATTAATCGCAATAATCGACTAAAGCGTTTATTAGAGTTGGGTGCTCCAGAAGTTATCGTACGTAACGAAAAACGTATGTTGCAAGAAGCAGTTGACTCTCTTATTGACAATTCTCAGCGTGGGCGTATGCTTTCACGCCGTGGCCGCCGCGAATTACGCTCGCTTAGCGATATGTTAAAGGGTAAAAAAGGACGTTTTCGCCGCAACCTCTTGGGTAAACGTGTGGATTATTCAGGTCGTTCAGTTATTGTAGTAGGACCTCATTTGAAGCTTTATCAATGTGGTTTACCCAAATCGATGGCACTTGAACTCTATCGTCCCTTTGTCATCGCTGGGTTAGATCGGCATGGTTATACTTCAAACATTAAAGGCGCGAAACGTTTTATTGAACGTAATCGCCCAGAGGTCTGGGAAGTTTTGGAAGAAGTTATTCAGGACAGACCTGTCTTACTAAACCGCGCTCCTACCTTACATCGTTTAGGGATTCAAGCTTTTGAACCCGTTTTGATTGAGGGAAGTGCCATACAGTTGCATCCATTGGTTACAACTGCATTCAACGCTGACTTTGACGGTGACCAAATGCCTGTGCATGTGCCTCTTTCTGACAAGGCTGTTGCTGAAGCGCGTGAATTGATGCTCGCCAGCAAGAACCTGCTTAAACCCGCCAGTGGCGAACCCATCATCAGCCCAGGAAAGGATATGGTGCTTGGCGTCTATTATCTGACTATGGACAACGAAAATCCGCAAAAGGGTGATGGACGTGTTTTTGGTGATATCGACGAAGTAATCTTAGCCTATCAGCTTGATCAGGTTCATGTCCATACCAAAATTAAGCTTCGTGCTAAAACCTGGTTTGACGATAAACATAACCGCATGAAAAAGCCCGAAGTTCGAATTATTGATACGACTGTTGGTCGTGCAATGTTCAATGATATTTTGCCTGAAAAAGCACAATTCACAAATATGCCGCTTGATAAGGGTGGTATTCGTGACCTGATTGAGGATATCTACGAGATTGATGGACAGGAAGAAACCACTATAGTCGCCGATGCGATCAAGGATATTGGCTTCCGATACGCAACCCAAAGTGGTTCAACCTTGGCGATTGCGGACATTACTGTCCCACCTGAAAAACCTGTGCTCATTAAGGAAGCTCTTCTTGAAGTTGAGCGTGTCCAGAAAGAATACAAGCGTGGCTTGTTGACCGAACAGGAACAGAACGAACGCATTATTGAAATTTGGCAGGATACCTCAAAGCGTGTTTCAGAGGCGGTTCGTGAACATATGGATCCGATTGGAAACTTGTCCACCATGGCAATCTCTGGCGCCACAAAGGGTGGTTTCGGTCCTATTGCTCAGATGGCAGGTATGCGTGGTTTAATGGCTGACCCGAGTGGTCGTATTATTCCCATGCCTATTCAATCCAGCTTCCGAGAAGGTTTGGATGCACTGGAATACTTCATCTCCATTCATGGTCAGCGAAAGGGTTTGGCTGACACAGCCTTGCGTACTGCTGAGGCTGGTTATCTCACCAGACGTTTAGTTGACGTTGCCCAGGATATCATCATCAACAACGAAGACTGTGGCACACTTGGTGGCATTGTTCTATATGCCAATGATGAAAAAGCAGGGCAACCTCTCCGTGACCGCATTCGCGGACGTGTTTTAGCAGAACGAGTTATTCATCCCGCTACTGGCGAGGTGATTGCTGATCGCAATGAATATATTACAAAAGAAATTGCCCGAAGAATTGTGGCTGCTAATGTCCAGGCTGTAAAAGTCCGATCCGCTCTAACTTGCGAGCTTACGCATGGCGTTTGTGCCAATTGTTATGGTGAGGATCTTGGCCGTGGAACTATGGTGGAATTAGGTGCGGCAGTCGGTATTGTTGCGGCACAATCGATTGGTGAACCCGGTACGCAATTAACGCTGCGAACTTTCCACACGGGTGGTGTCGCGGCTGGTGGAGACATTACGACTGGTTTGCCCCGTGTTGAAGAGCTCTTTGAAGCCCGCCGAATGCCCAAGGGTGAAGCAATCATCACGGAAATTTCTGGTACCGCGCACATCGTACAGAGTGAAAAGCAT
>JAAZIH010000086.1 GCA_012800995.1 Chloroflexota bacterium | reverse complement strand
TTAGTTGTGCTTTATGGCGTGGCGTATGGCGCCGCGCAAACAATCACTTTTGCGCTCTGCATGGGCGTGACCGATACGCGCATTGCCGCCAGCATGTTCGCGATTCTGATGGCATTCACCAACGTGGGTCAGGGCATTGGCCTGGCGATGGGTGGCGCGCTTTCAGATTTTGCTGGTTTCCGCTGGACTTTCATTGCTTTCGCCGCGGTATGCGCTCTGGCATTGCCTTTCTTGCCAGCAGTGTTTAAGAAACAAGAGAAAGGCTTATCATAGCAACCTCCCGTTTCTGCGTAACAAAGCATAAGGTATAATTAAAATCAGAATGAAAGAGAAATTCAAATTAAGTCTCATAACAGAAAATGATAGGGCATGGTATCGGTTTTTTGAAAATCGAGACTTCTTTGAGCAATTAATTACAAACAAAGAAATAATCGTGAGTTCTACTGAGCTGAAAAAGTTTGGGGAAAGAGAGCCACGGTTAATGGCTAAAATTGACACTCGTGAAGAGTTGCCCAGTATTTTTAGAAAATTTAATATTTCACTTTTGCCAATTCAAAACAAACAGTACTTGTTGTTTATTGATGATTCTAAAAGCCTTTTCTATGAATTTCCCACATTGCACGCTCCTGTGATTACTAAATTCGCAAATACAGCAGTTTTGAATCTCGAAACCTTACAAGAGCGACATATTTCATCAGAATCAAAGGCGCTTGATTTCGCCTATATTGCTTCTATATTAAAAACATTTACGGGGGAAAATAATTTATGGTTGACTATAAGAGGCCGTCAATATTCAAATAAATTTGATTTGATAATACCTGCTTTAGATCGATCCCATACTATATCCAGCACACAGATAGAAGTTGATGCTGGGTATGAAAGCGATGATTCAATATACTTGGTTGAGGCAAAAATGGGAAGTCGATCTAACTTTAATGTTAGGCAACTACTTTTTCCATACCTTAATTGGGCATCTAAAACTAAAAAGCGTGTTGTGCCTGTGTTCTTTACTTTCTCTAATGGTATTTACACCTTACATGAATTCAAGTTTTCTAACATCCTTGGAGACACTAACATCATAAGAAGCTCTTCTTATGCCTTAGCAGACAGCGAAATAACTTTCCAAAACCTGACAGAGGTTTTTAAACAATGCCCTGAAAATGAAATTCACAACCCCCGGGTTCCTTTTCCACAAGCCAATGACATAAACAAAGTTATTGATACCGTAACTGTCATTGATCAGGGTATTAATAGCAAAAATGAACTAGCTGGACATTTTGAATTTGACCCAAGACAAGCTGATTACTACGCCAATGCAGCAATGTTTTTAGGTTTCATCAAACGAGGCGATGAAGTTTTTGAGCTAACTGAGATTGGAAAGGAACTCGCCCAAGAAACTTCCAGAGCCCAACGCGTTTTGAAGATTTTCAACCGCATGTCCAAGATTCGGGTTCTACGACCAATAATCCAACAGTTTTTGTCAAATGGAATGGATGAACAATCAATTGATTACAGTTCCTTTATTAGAAATTTAGAGGAATTTTACAGTCTAAGAAAAACGACCCCTCAACGACGTATTAGCACAGTAAAGACATGGCTAATTTGGATAAAAGAGGGGTTGTCATGACCGTTCTGCAGGAAGTCAAATACGAAAGACGTTTTTCTTTTTTTAGAAACGATAATGCTTTTCCAATTTTAAAGTGGGCCGGCGGAAAGCGCCAATTGTTACCTGTTATTCACAAAAATTTGCCATCAGAGATCTATAAAGGCAAAATTACGACTTACATTGAGCCATTTTTTGGCGGAGGTGCGGTCTTTTTTTCGCTCACAAACAACTTTACGTTTCTATCGAAAACCATTTTAGACATCAATAAAGCTCTTGTGTTTTTTTACAAGAACCTTCGCGACAATGTTGAGCCATTAATCGAACTTCTGACTGATATTCAGAAAACATATGATAGCTTAAATGATGCTGAAAGAGAAAATTACTACTATAACCAAAGAGACTTATATAACAAAGACATAAGTCACATTTATTCACAAAACACTATTTCAGACTGGCTATATCCTTCAGCGCAACTTCTTTTTTTAAATAAAACTGGCTTTAATGGCTTGTATCGGGTAAATTCAAGCGGTGAGTTTAATGTACCTTTTGGCTCATATAAAAACCCAAGAATTTGTGATGTTTCCAATCTTCGCGCAAGTTCAAAAGCCTTAGAACATTCGGCAATCATACACGGGGATTTTGAACTTTCTTTAAAAGAAATAGATCATGAAAGTTTTGTGTATCTTGATCCACCTTATCGCCCACTTTCAACGACGTCCAGTTTTAATTCTTATGCTAAAGAATCTTTTGATGACAGTGATCAAATTCGACTTGCTGAATTCTGTAAATCAATAAACGCTATTGGTGCGAAGTTCTTATTAAGTAATTCAGACCCTAAAAACATTGATCCTAACGATAACTTTTTTGATGAATTATACAAGGGGTTTACAATCAAACGTATCAATGCTCGCAGAAATATTAATAGCGATGGTAGTGGACGTGGCATTGTATCAGAGTTGTTGATTAAAAACTATTAGAAACAATTAATAGATGAACTCCAGCGTCATAAAATACTTATCGCTCCATACACTCACCCTCGCGATTGCGGAAACAAGCACGGGTGGGATGATTGCCAACATGCTTACCGATCAAGCCGGTTCCTCGGCTTTTTTCAACGGGTCAATTGTGGCATATTCTTATGATTCTTTACGCGATGTCTTGCATGTCAGACCGGAAACACTCGACTTGCATGGCGCGGTTAGCGAAGCGACCGTGCGCGAAATGGCGCAAAGCGTGCGTCAGATCCTCAACGCCAACATAAGTATTGGCATCTGTGGTATCACTGGACCAAGTGGTGGCACGCCTCAAAAACCCGTTGGCACAAGCTGGCTGGCAATCAGCGATGGTGAATATACAAGCACTCACCATGCTGTTTTTGAAGGCCACAGAATTGCCATCAAAACCCAAATGGCGCAACACGCCCTGGCTTGTCTGGCAGATTTTCTTGAAAGCCACTACCCAAAGTCCTAAACAGCCCAGCTACCCGCTATGACCAACCCATCTCCCGCGCCAGCTTCCGCAAACGCCATCCAAGAACCAAAACCGCTCTCAAAACAATTACGCTTACCCGCCTTTATGCCTTTCTTTTGGCTGGGTATCGCGACGGTTGTTGGCGCTTTTCTTGCGCATAGCCTAAAGCTTGAGAGCAAGCTCTGGCTCATCGCAACAGGCATTAGCCTAACAGGCTTCGTTGTTGATACCATCAACAGGCATCGCCATCAACGACAGCGTAAACTCTCGGTTTTCCTGATCCTTACCAGCCTTTGCCTCAGCGCGTTTCTTTACACTAACAGTCTCCCCAAGAAAGCCCCACAATACATCAATTATTACAACGACAAAGGCACGGTGAACTTTAGCGGTCTGGTCGTTAAACCACCCCATCAAAAACGCAATGCCATTGAACTTACAGTGCGGGTTGGGTCCATAAAACTCGTCCAAAGTGACGAAAACGCCCAAAGCGTAAAAGGTTTAGTCCTGGTCGAAGTCCCTTTGGGCAATGATTACAACTATGGCGATCGCATCAGTGTTTACGGCGAGCTAAGTCGACCACCCGAAGGACACACTTTCTCTTATCGCGATTATCTCTTCCACAAGGGCGTCTACGCCATGAATCAGTATGGCGCGGTTCGACTGATGAGCCACGGGCATGGCTGCCCTGTTTTGCGCGCCTTGTATGCGCTTCGCGAAAGAAGCAAACAGGTCCTGCAAAACAACTTCCCCAACCCCGAAAGCGCCCTGCTGCGGGGCATTTTGCTTGGCGATGAAAGTGGCATTTCAAACCAACTCGCCCAGGACTATTCCCGCACAGGCACCTCGCACATCATCGCCATTTCTGGCTTCAATATGGCGGTCTTAGCGGGAGTGATTAGCGCGACACTCAGACGCCGCATGGAACGCCTGCGGGGCGGCCTCATTGCCATAGGCGTGCTGGGACTTTACACGCTCTTTGTGGGCGGCAACGCGGCGGTTACGCGCGCTTTCGTGATGAGCGCCTTCGCCATTCTGGGCAGCAGCATCGCCAGACGTGGGAACTTGCTAAACAGCCTGGGGCTGAGCGTCTTCATCATGGTACTCATCAACCCCCATCTGCCCTGGGATATCGGTTTTCAGTTTTCGGTCATGGCAACCTTAGCCCTTTCTTTATTCGCCACACCTTTGCAAGCCTGGGTGGAAGAAAAGCTGCAAAAACGCATTTCAGAAGAAAAAGCGCGTCAGGCTGCCAGCTTTATAAGTGAGTATTTTCTAATCACCCTCATCGCGCAGGTTTTGGTACTTCCCTTGATCATCTATCATTTCAGACAGCTTTCCTGGCTCTTCCTCCTGGCAAATCCGCTCATCTTGCCTGTTCAGCCTTTGGTGATGATTTTGGGTTTAATAGCTTTGATTGGTGGTTTATTCTTTATACCGCTTGGACAGTTATTATCCTGGCTTGCCTGGCCTTTTGTGGCTTACACCAACAAGGTGGTCAGTGCTTTAGCCCGCCTCGCGCCAAATGTTTGGCACTTGCCCAGCTTTAGCGCATGGTGGCTGCTTGTTTACTACGCTTTGGTGTTTCTGCTCGCCTTTCGCCCAAACCTAAAATCAAGCGATAAGCCTATCTGGAAGCCCATTTTCGCGCTTTTGGCATTGGGTAGCCTTGTAATTGTATCGGCAATCCACCTGGCAGGTAAAGCCGATGGCAATTTGGGGCTTAGGGTATTCAGCATATCAGAATCGCCGGTTCTGCTCGCGCGCACGCCAAAAGGCGAGTTTGTGCTTAGTGGCGGATCGGGAGATTCGACCAGCCTGGCGGAACATATCTCCAAGGCTTTGCCAGCCTTCAATCAAAAAATCGCCTTTGTCATTGTGCCATCCTGTAAAAAAGCGGATCTGAATGGTTTTTACGGTTTGCCCGAACAGATCAAAATCGATCAAGTGCTCTGGGGCTGTGACCCTGAAAGCTCCCGCAGCGCGCAGACCCTTTACAGCTATTTTGAAGCGCAGGAGCTTAATCAGCTCATCCTTGATGAGCAATATCTCCTCAGCTGGGAAGAAGGGGAAATGGCTTTTAGCTTTAACGAAACAGGGCTTGGACGTTTATCAATCCTACATGGCACTTTTTCAGGCATCGTTGATTACACCTTAGAGTATAGTCCGAGCGGCACCGAGGATTTGTCCTTATGGATTGGCCAAGCGGACACACGAGCAAGTTGCGCGCAGATTATGCTGAATACCAGCAATAAACCGCATGAGGAGCTTGATGATTGCCCATCAACTTTTGTACAGCTTTCGCAACGTGATTGGGTTTATATCAGCACGGATGGCAAGACAGTCTGGTTAAGTGGCAGATAAGAGATTATTCGCTAAAAGCAATGTAACCACTGCGTTAACACCAAGTGCCACGGACGCCGACCGTGGCACTTTAGTATTAAGGAGGAGAAGAAGAGAAATCGTTCTTTCACCTTTATAATACATGACCTAAGCCGTCTGTACTTGACGTTTATCCTACGCTTACTATACGATTTCATCGGTTTTGGGCTCTTTTTAAGCTATTCAAGCTTTTCTGTAGTCTGTTAAACCTTTAAACGTACCCGGCTGAATAAACATATTGGAATCAATCTTGTCGGAATCCTCCACTCTTTTCGCGTTTAAGATAGAATTCCTAACTGTGGGCATCTCTCATCAGCCCGCATGATTGCTTTTTGAAAACCATATTACCCTAAGGAGACTTATCTCACCCCCCCTATGCGCTTACTGTATCTGATTATCGCCATCGCCTTGGTTTTCAGCTTGCTTGCTGGCTCTCAAACCGCGACCGCCAATAATCCCCTCCCCGAAACCCAGGTGCTCATCGTATCCTTTGAGAATCGCGACCGTCTGCAAATTCTTGCTGACCATTACGACGTTGTGGAAGTTGATCATGACACACAGACCGTAAAAATATTCTCTTCCCCCACCAGCCGTGAGGCTTTAACGCTTGATGGCTTCACCTGGACTGTTGACATTCCTTACACAAGAGAAATTAACACCATAAGAGAAAAATTCCCCAATCAAACTTCAGGTATGCCCGGATACCCTTGCTTCCGCACCGTGGATGAAATGTTCGCCCGTGCAGCTGAACTTGCCAGTCAATATCCCAACCTGGTTGAAATTATTGACATCGGTGATAGTTGGCAAAAAATTAACAGCGGTGGTACGGCTGGCTACGATATTGAAGTCTTCCTGATCACCAATAAATCCAACCCCGAAACGCCAAAATCGGACACTTTTTATATGAGCAACATCCACGCCCGCGGTGGTCTCCGCCGGAAGTTAATTTGCGCCTGGCGGAATATTTGCTTGAAAACTACGGCGTTGACCCTGATATTACCTGGATGCTCGACTACAACCGTGTGCACATGGTTTTTGTGAGCAACCCGGATGGACGCTTGATTGATGAGGGTGGCTCCAATCGCATGCAACGCAAAAACTACAACACTAATCACTGTCCCGGACAATACGGCAACTACAACCAAACTGGCGTTGACCTCAACCGCAACTACCCCTTTGCATGGGGCAGCGGTTCAAATCAGTGCGAGCTGACTTATCCGGGTGTTTCTGCCGGTTCTGAACCCGAAACTATAGCCATTACAACTTACCTCGCTACCATCTTTGAAGACCAGCGCGGACCCGGTGAAAATGATAAGGCTCCTGATGATACAACGGGCATGTTTATGGATCTGCACAGCTACAGCGAATTGATTCTCTACCCTTGGGGTTATACCTACAATAACGCGCCCAACCATAACCAACTTAAAACGGTGAGTTATAAATTAGCTTATTACAACAATTACCTTCCCCAAAAGTCCACCGAGTTATATGCCACATTAGGTTCGACAGATGACTTTGTCTATGGTGAATTTGGGGTGCCCGCCTTCTGTGTCGAAATGGGTGTAACCTTCCATGAAAACTGCTCACGATTTGAAAGTGAAATCTGGCCAGATAATAAACAGACGCTCCTAAGAGGCATCAAACTCGCGCGCCGACCCTACATGGACGCCTTTGGCCCTGAGGTTTCTTTCAACAGCATTCCCAGCCAGCCGGTGAACCCCGCCCAACCAATGATTGTCAATGTCCACATTGACGATACCCTTCACAGCAGTTATGAGGGTGGTATTCCTTCTCAAAACATTGTCGCCTATCGCTACAGTTTTGACAAACCCAGCTGGATTGAAGGCGCGAACCCGACTACGGTCAATCGCAATGTGGGCAAACCTAAAAGCGATGTGATGTTCGCGGTAGATGTATCGCAATTAAGTCCTGGAAAACATACTCTCTTTGTGGAAGCTAAGGATGCTGATGGCAACTGGGGCATTCCTACAGCGGCATGGTTTACCGTTGGCTCAGCACCGCAGCCAACCCCAACCCCAACACCGGATCCCATGAGCAACTGGATCTATCTGCCAATCATCCTTAATCCTGAAAGACCCTAAATTGGGATTGAAATGAAATCAAAGAGCTGGTTATCGTTTAGCCAGCTCTTTTCGTTTAATCAGACCGAACAAAAATCTGATTTTCTTTATTAATCTGAATGCCAGTCAAGGCGGGCAGCCTTTTTACCACGCAGCCATTTTTCAGCTTCAATCGCGGCGATGGCTCCATCACCCACAGCTATCACCGCCTGGCGCACGCGCGTGCACAGCACATCCCCCACCGCGAAAACACCGGGAATGACTGTTTGCATATTACGGTCAACCTGCAAACAACCCTGCTCGCAAGCGTCCAGTTGCCCCACTAAAAAGTCTGTAATAGGTTTACCTCCCTGCAGATAGACAAAAACCCCTTCCACAGCCAAGTGATTTAAAGTTTCAGAATTGCCCGCGCTCGTCCAACGTAAGCCTTCGACCCTGTCGTTACCATAAATTTCGCGTACCCGCGCGTCATAGTAAGGAACGATTATTTCGTTGTGGCGCATCGTTTCGCAAAGCTCATCCGAAGCTTCAATATGTGCCGAGGGCACCAAAAGATGCACTTTTGACGCGAACCTTGAGAGATATAGAGCCTCTTCCAGGGCTTCATCAGTTTTACCGATAACCGCTACTTCTCTGTCTTTGTAAAATGCCGCGTCGCAAACGCCACAGTATGACACGCCCCTGCCCAAAAAGGTGGCTTCTCCGTCAATCAGGTTCGCCCTGCCCATTGAGCCAGACGCGATGATGATGGCTTTGCCATAATATACGTCAAAGTTTCCATATATTGTTCTGAGTTCTGAGTTCAGCTCGGTTCCCACCGCTTTATCATTGATGAATTCCGCGCCGAAATCAGTCGCCTGTTTGCGCATTATGCCTAAAAGTTCCGCGCCAGAAATATCGCCCGCCACTCCAGGGAAATTGGCAATTTTACTGGTCACACCCAGTGCGCCAGTGGTTAGTCCTTTATCCAGAATGCCTGTTTTTAAGCCCGCCCGGGCGGTGTAAATAGCAGCTGTGGCTCCGGCTGGACCACCACCAATAATCAATACATCATAGACGTTTTTATCGTTATCTGTCATAAGCACCTCGCATATTCTTAAAAATTCTATCCAAGCCCCCAGTGGATGCCAAAAAATAGTGCAAGGTTAACAGATTTCTAAGATATCAGACCGCGCTTATCCCCGCTTTTTCTAACGCGCGTTTATTTTTAACAACTGAAGTTCAGATTCTTTTAAGAAGACTGTCGAATGGCGCGCAAAATCGCCACTAAAACGCCAGCCCCAAGCGCACTTATTACAATAGACTCCCATGGCGCGGGAATAAATGACAGGGAAATGCCCCATTCCTTAATCAGAACGGTCAACAAATACGCGCCAATGATGCCCGCAACCACCGAACCAAGAAACTTGAATTTGTGGCCTTTCATCGCCATATCAGTTAGAAAACCGACAATCGCGCCTACCAATATCATTTGAATCCATGGATTTAATTCAAACATCTCGCCTCCAAAATTTTACACTTTCAAGTTCTGCAATCCTGATTTTCGCTGAAATTTATTGTCCGTGGTCAGGAGACCACAGACGAACAAGTGATGTGAGCCCATGTTTTCCACGTTCAGAAATAGCCTCCTGACCATTTCCTTGAATGAATCAGAATTGCACTACCAAATTATAGCCCTGTTTCACGAAAAGTCCGAATTTCATATAAATAATGGTATACTTAAACGGATAAAAGAGTCATCACGCTGGAGGATTTTATGAAGGTTGTCATTCAACAAAACCAACTCGCGCATGGGGTCAGCGTTGTCGCCCGCGTGGTAACACCCCGCTCAACCCTGCCCGTACTTTCGAATATTCTCATCAAAACCGATGGGGACCGGCTGCGGCTTTCCGCCACCAACCTTGAGCTGGGCATCAGCGCCTGGATTGACGCTCAAGTTGAAAATGAGGGCGGATTAACTGTACCAGCGCGAACGTTTGCGGATTTGGTCAGCAATTTGCCCAACCAGGATGTCATCCTGACCGTTGACAACCGCACCCAAAGCCTGAACGTAAAGTGTGGCACACTCAATACTGATATCAAAGGGATTAGCGCGGATGAATTCCCGCCCATGCCCTCTCCCGATCTCGACACCGCCATTCCGCTTAATGTTGGCAACTTCAAAGAGATGATCAGCCAGGTTGTTTTTGCCGCATCCACTGAAGACTCCCGACCCAACCTGACCGGCGTGCATATGAGTTTTGATGACGAAATCCTCGAGATGGCAGCCACGGATGGTTACCGCATATCCATTTCCCGCGCGACAATGGCAGATATGGGTAAACAAAAACTTGAAGCGCTTGTCCCAGCCCGCGCGCTTTCGGAACTTTCTCGTGTAGCTGTCAATGGCGATGAAACCCTCAAGATGACTTTTCCACCCGGACGTGGCCAGGTGATTTTCCACCTTAAAGATGTTGAGCTGGTATCGCAATTAATTGAAGGCAACTTCCCCAATTACAACGCGATTATCCCACCCTCGTTCAAAACCCGCACCGTGCTTTCGACGGCTGATATGCTGAAAGCCTGCAAACAAACCGAGATCATCGCCCGCGAGGGCAACTACATCGCCCGCCTTGACATTCAACCCAGCGAAGGCGAAATGGGCACCGCGCAGCTTGATATCTCAGCAAATTCGGAACAAACCGGCTCGTCTGAAGTCATCGTGGACGCATCGGTTGAAGGCGTGCCCTTGTTGATCAGCTTCAACATTCGCTATTTACGTGAGGTGCTTGAGGTCATCAAGACACCCAACGTTATTTTGGAAACCAACGCTGCCAATACGCCCGGTTTATTGCGCCCGGTGGATGATGACAGCTTTAAGCACATCATCATGCCGATGAACATCCCACGTTAAGCTTTATTTTCTTAGACTCAAAAAGGCTGCTCGTGTAAGCAGCCTTTTTTCTAAGCTTTTCTAAGTCAGGCGTAAGCCTTAAACCAGCGACATACCTAACTGAAGGGCTTTTTGGTTGACTTCAACAAATTGCTCGCGCACGTTTTCAGCGATAATCTTGTTCCAGTCAATTTCTTCATGCAATCCCAATGCCTTGAGCGCGACGCCCAATAGAATGATGTTCATCGTGCGAGGATTGCCGAGTTTTTCCGCTTCTTCGGTTGCGTCAAGCGCGATAACACGCCCAGCTCGCGCTTCAATCAGTTCCTGGATATTGGGTGGATAGACATCCTTGCCCGAAAGCACCCCAATCGGGTTAACCCGCGCGCGGTTCAAAATAACCACGCCTTCACCGTCATCGCGCAAGTATTCCAAATTGCGCAACACTTCAAGTTCCTCAAAGCCGATAATAATATCGCCTTTTTTCCTGGATACAACCGGCGACCAGACTTTTTTACCAAAACGCACGTGGGTCAACACGGGTCCTTCGCGCTGGGACATGCCATGCACTTCGCTCATTTTCACGTCATAGCCATTATCTTGCAAACCGAGGGTCAAAAGACGGCTGGCTAAAATGGTGCCTTGGCCACCAACACCGGTAAGTAGAATATTTTTAGTCATGCTTAGGCTCCTTTCAGTTGAATGGCATCCACAGGGCAAACCTGCGCGCAAACGCTACAACCCACACATTTATAGGGGTCGATGCTGGATTTCTTCTTATCCACCTGGAAGACAATCGCCGGGCAACCGGTGCGGGTGCAGGCTTTACAGCCGATACAGACATCTTCAAGCACTTCGTATTGGGTTTTAAAGGGATTATTGAACTCTTTCAAATCCCATTCGTGCATTTTCTTGAGCGCGCAGGGCCAGCGGGTGATAATGACCGATGGTCCTTCAAGTTCCAAAGCCCAATTGAGCGTTTCTTTGACCTCTTTAAGGTCGTTCGGGTTGATGGTGCGCACGTTCTCAAAACCCAACGTCCTCACCAGCGCCTCGATATTCACCTGTTCGGTAATTTCGCCTTGCACGGTCATGCCACTGCCGGGGTTTTCCTGCTGACCAGTCATGGCGGTGATGCGATTATCGAGAATGACATTTACCGTGTTGCTCTTGTTATAAGCCACATTCATCAGGGAGTTGAGCCCTGTATGGAAGAAGGTGCTATCGCCCAAAACAGAAACAACGCGCATTTTGTTGTCTTCAATTGAGTCAAAGATTTGCTGAGCACCATGACCCGCACTGATGCTGGCACCCATGCAGATCGTGCTCTCGATCGCGTTATAAGGCGCGCCAGATGACAGGGTGTAGCAACCAATATCGCCGGAGACCATCACATTGCGCTTGCGGCCTAATTCGTAGAAGAAACCACGATGCGGACATCCGGCGCAAAGTGTGGGCGGGCGACCGATTAGTGCTTCGGCTATTTCTGCGTCTGCCTCAATTGTCTCGCCATAGATGACTTCGCGAATGACTTCCGGCAACATTTCGCCATTGCGTGGGAAGATGTTCTTGCCATCACAGGCGACGCCCAAAGCGCGCACGAAGTCTTCGATGTAAGGGTCGTTTTCCTCAATAATGTAAATTCTTTCAACCTTTGAGGCGAAGTCTTTAATCATCTCCGCCGGCAGGGGGTTCGTGAAACCTAATTTGAGGTAGGAGGCGTTATCGCCAAAAACTTCGCGGGCGTAAAGATAACAATCTCCGGAGCAGATGATGCCAATTTTGGTGTCGCCATATTCAAAACGGTTCCATTTGCAATTGTTTGAGTACTCTTCCAGCAACTTCAAATTGCCTTGCAGCTTCACCTTCATGATGCGCGCGTTAGCGGGCACAGCAACATACTTTTTGATGTTCTTCGTGTAGGGCTTGATGGGCACTTCGACCCTTTCTCCCAACTCAACCAGACTCTTTGAATGACACACACGCGTGGTCATTCGGTAAAGTACGGGCACATCATATTGTTCGCTTATTTCAAAAGCGTCGGCGAGCATGTCTTTGGCTTCCTGGCTGTCGGATGGTTCAAACATGGGCACCATGGCAGCCTTGGCATAGTTGCGGTTATCCTGTTCGTTCTGCGAAGAGAACTGCCCGGGTTCATCAGCGGTAATGACCACCGCGCCACCGCTCACACCCATATAAGCGAATGTGAAGAACGGATCCGCGGCAACGTTCAAGCCGACATGTTTCATAGACGCCAGGGCTCGCGCACCCGCGATAGACGCGCCAATAACCGACTCGAGGGCTACTTTTTCATTGGGCGCCCATTCCGCTTTAATGACGCCTTGGTATTTGGAGATATTTTCGAGAATTTCTGTGCTTGGTGTGCCTGGATAGGCTGCGGCAAAACGCACACCAGCTTCATAGGCACCGCGAGCGACAGCTTCGTCTCCGGTTAAGAGATGTTTCAAAATGGCCTCCTTGGATAGTTTTATTGCTTGGCACACGCCAACATTACTATTGTAACGCAAATATCAGGGATTAAGACGTGTTTTTTGTTTTTTCCCAGGGCCGCAAGTTCTTCGGGAAAAAATGACGGATTT
>JAAZIH010000085.1 GCA_012800995.1 Chloroflexota bacterium | reverse complement strand
TTTTTGGACTATATATTGAAGGCTTATTCACATTGCACTTGATCGCATATTGCGTAGCACTAAGAATTCAAACTCATTCTCACTTGTTCAATGAATTTGTCATTTTGAGACTCTCACACTCACAGCTCTTAAAATTTCCAAAAAAATGACTAAGTCATGTTATCATTATTACATCATCAACTTTGCTTTATGCAGTAACTATGCGCATAATAATAGTTATATCGATGCGCCCGTATAGTTTTCAAGATCGTTTTGTGGTATAGAAGGATAATGGTATTTTTTTAGGGGAAGTGTGCCCATGGGCACAGGTTGTGCCTAAGTATCCAGGTTGCCAATGAACATTAACTGAATACCTGTGACGAAAATTATGGCTTAAACTACCTAATATCCAATACACAAGCCTGAATGAATCATCATCCTTTACTTTGATAGTCCTTCTTTTCGTTCGTCTTGCTTAGTCGAGACGCCTCAGCGATCGGATTCAAAGATATTCTTCCTCATCTTCTGATTGTCGGAATAGCATATGAGGTGGATGGGCACCAAAAGTATGAGCCATGATTATACCCATGTAAAAAACTCTGAAGAAATCTCACCAGCCTGAATTGATGGATGTGGTTATAAATACGTTCGCAGAGACATCTCTCCGACACTTTGGTATGATATAAACTACGTATAAAAACGGTCTGAGACCGCTTTTCATCGCTTTTATATAGATAAATACAAATGGGCTTATTTCATGCCATCATAGCGCTGGCGCAGGGCGGCGGTGAGGGTTTCCATGCGATCCAGGAGCAATTTCGCCTCGACCTTATCGGTATCGCCCATGAGCGCATCGGCAACTGGGCCAATCTTATCGTCCATGGGCACATCGTCCAGCCCCAAGAGCACGCGGCGCAAGCCCCGTGCTGATTTTGTGATGGGGTCCAAGGGCATCCGCGGCGCGCGCTTTTGTTGTTCTGTGCCTGCCAGACGTCCTAAAAAGGCTTGCACATCCTGATAAGTACGCCCCTCATAATCGGCATAATAGGCAACCGCTTTAGGCCAGAGCTTGCGGTCATGCGCCATGATCTCGCGCAAAACACGCTCAGGCATCTCGGCGCGATCGGCAATTTCAAGTTCTTTTTGCTCGAGTTCGAAAAACTTCATCAGGCGGCCGAAGTAAGTGCGTTCCATTTGCAGGGTTCTTTGCAGGAGCTCACGGGTTTCATCGCTCAGCCGCACATCGCTAATTTGTCGGAAATAACTCAGCTCATCCTGCCCCACTTGCGGCGAGATGCCGTTTTCTTCCAGCACCAGACGCGCAGCAGCGCGGGCTTTGCCGACCGGGGTGAGCGCCTTATACGCCATGTTTTCAGCAATTTGTTTTTCAAGCGTAGGCTGGTTGTCGATCAGCGCCAAAACATAGGGCTCTCCCTCGAAACCATCACGCACAGCTTTAATGGCGGTCGCCCAGAAGCGACGTTCACCGGTGAGCATTTTGAAAACGTCACGCCCATCCAGACTCAGCACCTGGCCAGTTACCGGTTTAATCTGCCCAGTGTCATGCAGCGATTCACCCAACGCGATGAGTTCGTCCAATTCACGCTTAATAAGCTTATCCGACTCAGCGAGTTTGAGCCATTTTTGCACAGTGATTTGCCAGGTCGTGCGACGTTCATAAAAGGGTTCACGCAGTTCATAAGGCAACAAGATACGCGACTGAAAACGGTCCGGCTTGATCATGCTCAGGGGGACCCTATAGACGCTTTGGCGGTGGTTCACCATTTTGGGCGCGTTTTCGTCAATTTCTTTCGTCTCCTGCGCGCTGGCATCAAATGCCTCTGAGGTGATGCCAATCAAACTACCAAAACTTTTTTTATCTTCTTTTGCCATCTTTAAGTCCTTTTATTGATCCAATAAGCCTGTGCCCATGGGCACAGTTAATCCTCACCATCATGCATCCCCAAGTTTACCCACCACCGCGTCAACCAGGTTTGAGAAACAACGGTAGGATTGTGAGCTTTCAGACGCCCACGAAAAGACATCGTATCCCGCTGTAGTCGCGGAAGAAATTTCTGCCAAATCTTTGATATAAGGCAACAGGAGATGACCATAAAGTTTTTCGAGATCGCCGATAACATCCTGCGCCTGGCGACGCACCATACGGAAGCGTGATGGAATGATGCCTAAAACCTGCAAGTCGGGATTGGTCGTCGCGCGCACGTTTTCTACCATGCGCAATATGTCTGCCAAACCAATCAAACTCAATCCATCAGGCTCAATGGGAATAAGCACATGCGTACTCGCCACGAGTGAGTTCATGGGCAGCATGCCAGCCGAAGGTGGATTATCGATGATGATATGCGCGAAATCATTGACGATGGGTTCCAAAAAATACGTTAGCTGGAACGCGGCTTCATCGCGGGTTTTTAATTGCGCTTCAAGCCCTTCCATTGCGGCTTTGTTGGTTTTGAAAAGCTTCACTTTTTCTTCCCGTTTGCGCGGAATGAGCGAGTCAATGATTAAGGAGTCTGTGGCGCCATAGCCATTTGCCAGGGCGGTTGGATAGTTATTTTCGGCAGTGATAACAGGCACAAAGGCTTGGTCAAAACCGCCCCCCATCGCGGTAATTGTAGCGCTAAGTTGATCGTCCATATCAATAAGCAGAACGGGTTTGCTGTTGGGTTTGCGCGATTCCCGTGTTGCCAAACCAGCTGCCAGATTGATGCTGATGGTGGATTTTCCAACGCCACCTTTTCGGTTAATCAAAGAGATGATGGCCATAGCGTCTCCTCATTTTAAGTGATTCCAATCTTGTTTTCATTTTACCTTAGTTTTGGTAAAATACAAGTCAGAGGCTGCTTTTGATTCGTTTATTTTGTTCACTTACTGTAACTAAGCTCTTTTATTTTGGTACTTGACTTAACTCTTTCTAAATGCTAATCTATTATCAAGTTATCGGATGAGGTGATTTTATGATTAATAGCAACGACCTACTCAATGTCAATTTGTTAGAACACCCTTTTGAACGATTCACTGACACACGCTTTTTCTATCCAGGCATAAGCGAACAACGCAAAGTTTTGGAGGTAGC
>JAAZIH010000010.1 GCA_012800995.1 Chloroflexota bacterium | reverse complement strand
CAGCTTTTGGTCATCTTTTTTGGCAGTCGTATGGCGGTCGCGGGCAACTTAAGCATCGCGAATTTGGTCGCTTTCTTTCTCTATCTTGATAATTTCTACCAGCCAGTGCGCACCCTGGGCAACTCCATGGAAGCTGTTACCGAAGCCATGGCAGGTTTCGAGCGCATTGCTGACATTCTCACCATTGAACCCGAAATCGCCTCACCCAAAGTGCCCATCCCCTTGCCCAAACCCGTTCGGGGTGAAGTACGCTTCGACCATGTCAACTTTCATTATCTTGAAGGCGAAGACGTACTCAAAGACATCAGCATTACCGTGCCCGCTGGGACATCTTTGGCGCTTGTGGGACCCACAGGTGTAGGTAAATCAACCTTTGCCAGTTTAATTCCCCGTTTTTACGACACTATCAGCGGACACGTGATGATCGATGGCATCGATGTTCGAGACCTAAGCCTTCAGGAGCTCAATACCAATGTAGGCATGGTTTTGCAGGATGTCTTCTTATTCAATGGCAGTGTGCGCGATAACATCATGTTTGGTAAACCCGAAGCCACCGAAGAAGAAATGCTTGAAGCCGCCCGTGTTGCCAACGCCCTGGAATTCATCGAGCGCATGCCCGATGGTTTTGACACGATGATCGGCGAACGTGGCGTTAAGCTTTCAGGTGGTCAGCAACAACGCCTTTCCATCGCGCGAGCGGTGTTGAAAAACAGTCCTATTTTGATATTGGATGAAGCCACTTCGTCTGTGGATACTGAAACCGAAAAGCTTATTCAAGAATCCCTTGACCAACTCATTGAGGGACGCACGACCATCATCATCGCTCACCGTCTTTCCACCGTGCGCAATACTGACCGAATTATCGTCCTTGAAGGCAACCGCATTACCGAAAGTGGCACGCATGAAGAGTTGCTCGCCTTGGAAGGCACTTACTATCGGCTCTATACAACGCAACAAGAGTTGAGATAAACGACAAAACACAAAACCTGACGCGTATTAAAGCAATAAACGCTTAACTTGCGTCCAAATCGCATCAAACATGGGCCCCGTTAGCCGACCGGTTTGTGTGTTTTGCCGGCTGGGATGATAGGAGCACAAAAGCCAGGGCAAGCCATCACCCAATTCATAAAACGCGCCATGCCCAAATTTGATTTCCGATTTCTTAATTCCTTTGAACGGCTCCAATGCCAACAATCCATCCAGCCCAATTTTGCCCAGTAAGACAATGCCCTGTAAGCACGTTAAGGCAGCTAATTCCTGTTCCACCCAATAGGAACAGTTGCGAATTTCTTCACCTGTGGGTTTGTTAGCCGGCGGCACACAATGGCAAACCGACGTGATATAGAGATCATTTAAAACCAAGCCATCTGTGGCACTCGTTGCCAATGCCTGGCTGGCAAAACCCGCACGGTTCAGTGCAGGGAACAAAAAGTCTCCGCTGGCGTCACCGGTGAACATACGCCCCGTGCGATTCGAGCCATGCGCGCCAGGCGCCAAGCCTAAAACCATAATGCGCGCGTTAGCTGTACCGAACCCCGGCACAGGTTTCGCCCAGTAATCTTCGTCAAGATAAGCCCGTCGCTTCACCCGTCCGACCTCTTCGCGCCAGGCGACCAGTCGTGGGCATCGTTGACAATCCAACAAGGCGTGGCTAAGCTCCAGGGTCTGAAAAGGAAACGTGCCTGACATTAAAATTCCTTGTTAAATAAAGAGAGATGGCCCCAGCGAACCATCTCTCTAAGGTTCAATTTAGCGTTTGGCATCAAAAGCCAGGGCATCCCAACCGGCGTATTTGCCAGTGCTGCCCAGTTCTTGTTCAATGGCAAGCAAGCGATTGTATTTGGCAAGGCGGTCAGAGCGAGCCGGCGCACCGGTCTTAATCTGGCCCATATTCATTGCCACAGCCAGGTCAGCGATGGTGCTGTCTTCGGTCTCGCCCGAGCGATGCGAGCAGACCGCACGCCAACCGTGCGAACGCACCATGTCGATGGCTTGCAGAGTCTCGGTCAAAGTGCCAATTTGGTTGAGTTTTACCAAGAGCGCGTTGGCGGCTTTTTCTTCAATACCTCGCGCAATACGCTTGGGATTGGTCACCAGCAAGTCATCACCGACAATTTGCAAGCGATGTCCAACCGCGGCGGTGAAGGCTTTCCAGCCTTCCCAGTCATCCTGCGCAAAACCGTCTTCGATTGAAACGATGGGGTACTGGTCAATCCAGTCAGTCCAGAAAGCGACCATTTCATCAGAAGTCAGTTTTTTACCTTCTTTGCGCAGGTTGTAAAGGCCCGTTTCTTCCTCATAAATTTCAGAAGCAGCAGGGTCAAGCGCGATGCAGACTTCAGCACCAGGTTTGTAACCGGCTTTTTCGATGCTTTCCAGAATCAGTTCGATGGCTTCCTTATTAGCCTTCAACGCAGGTCCGAAACCACCCTCATCACCAACCAATGTGCTGTGACCATGTGACTTCAAAACTGAGCGCAAAGCATGATAAATTTCAGCACCCCAGCGCAAACCTTCTGCAAAATTCGGCGCGCCAAGAGGCATGACCATAAATTCCTGGAAGTCCGTGCTCTGCCAGTTGCTGTGCGCGCCACCGTTCATGATGTTGAGCATAGGCACTGGCAAAGTGTGTGCGAAAACACCACCAATGTAGCGATAAAGGGGTATTTCCTGAGCAGCAGCTGCAGCTCGTGCCACAGCCAGGCTCGTGCCAAGCATCGCGTTCGCACCGAATTTTGACTTGTTGGGTGTACCATCCAATTCAATCATCAGCTCATCGATTGCTTTTTGATCCAAGGCATCGAAACCATAAAGCTCTTCAGCGATTTCAAAGTTGACATTGTCCACAGCGGTCAAAACACCTTTGCCACCATAGCGCTTGGGGTCACCATCGCGCAGTTCGAGTGCCTCGTGAATACCCGTTGATGCTCCGGAGGGCACACCAGCAACGCCAAAGGTACCATCGCTTAGAACAACTTCAACCTGCACAGTGGGATTACCACGTGAGTCTAAGATTTCCATTGCATTGATATATTCAATTGTTGTTTCCATTTTTTCCTCTTCAAAAAATCAGTAAAAAAGCGGCAAAAAGCCACTTAGTCTTCAAATCCAAATTTCAATTTTTCTGTTGAAAGTCCACGTCGCTTGTTGATAGCCTGCAAAAGTCCAACAAACAAAGGATGTGGTCGGTTCGGGCGAGACAAAAACTCGGGATGGAACTGCGACCCAATCATGAATGGATGTCCTTCCAATTCAAAAACTTCAATCACATCACCATCTGGTGACTGTCCGGTTACTTTAAGTCCGTGCTCTTCAAGTTGTTCACAATAAGCGCTGTTGACTTCAAAACGATGGCGATGGCGCTCCGAGATATGCCTGGTTCGATAACACTTCTCTGCCAGACTTCCCTCTGCTAATTCCACGTCGTATAAACCAAGACGCATCGTTCCACCCATGCGTTCCTGTCCCTTCATCTCCGGCATATAATCTACCAGCGGGTTTACAGCCTTGCTGTCAAATTCAGCGGATGTTGCCTCTTTAATGCCCATCACATTGCGCGCGAATTCCAAAACCATCACTTGCATGCCAAGGCAAATCCCCAAAAAGGGAATCTGATGCTCGCGTGCATATCGCGCGGCAAATATCTTGCCGTCAATTCCGCGCGTGCCAAACCCACCCGGCACGATAATCGCGTCAGCATCCGCAAGCCGCTCATCCACAGTTTCTTCGGGTAAATCCGCGCTTGAAATCCAGTCTATTTCAATATCCAAATCACAGAATAAACCAGCATGTTTTAAAGCTTCGCGCACACTCAAATAGGCATCTTGCAACTCAACATATTTTCCGACCAGAGCCACCTTTGCCACAGGACGATCCTTTTTGAGTTCTTCAATCATCCATCGCCAACCGTCTAACTTAGGCTCATGCCTGGCTTTTAGCCCCAGGCGCGCGAGTAAAAGGTCGGCGACATGGCTCTCTTCCAGTTCCAACGGGATCGCGTACAGCATATCTGCCGTTACCATCGGCACAACAGCTTCTACAGGCACATCACAAAACTGAGCTATTTTCCTGCAAATATCCTGATCCACCGGATAGTCACTGCGTGGCAAAATCATATCCGGCAAGATACCAATCGAGCGTAATTCACGAACGGAGTGTTGTGTGGGTTTCGTTTTCAGTTCTGCAGTCGCTCTAAGATAAGGTAGCCATGTGCAATGAACAAAAGCTGAATCTTCTCTGGGAAGTTCATTGCGCATCTCGCGAATCGCTTCAAGAAAGGGCTGACCTTCAATATCGCCTACCGTCCCACCGACTTCGATTAAGACGATATCAGCACCGGAGCTTTCCCCTAAGAGATGTACACGTCGTTTAATTTCCCCGGTAATATGTGGGATAACCTGGATCGTACCACCCAGGTAATCACCACGGCGTTCTCTGTTGAGCACTTCTCCATAGACCTGCCCCGAGGATACGGTGCTGGTCTTTTTGAGACGTAAATCACAAAATCGCTCATAATGACCCAGGTCAAGATCTGTCTCTGAGCCGTCGTCCAGTACGTACACTTCACCGTGCTGATAAGGGCTCAGGGTACCTGGGTCAATATTAAGATAGGGGTCAAGTTTTTGGATCGTAATATCAAATCCACGCGCTTTCAACAAACGTCCTATCGAGGCGGCAGCCACCCCTTTGCCTACTGAAGACAAGACACCACCTGTAAAGAATATAAACTTGGTTCCCATATCTCTCCGTGTTTCTTATTCGTTATGACCTTAAAAATTACGGGGAGGGCTTTTTATTAGCTCCTCCCCGGATTGCTCATAAAGTTTTGTCAAGAGTTTTCAACCCGGACATCATTAATTATCTGATTGCTTGGATTTCAAAGTGCGCGCGAAGATATCTTCGGTATCCTCATCAGCAACACGATGTTTTTTGGCACGCGAGCTGAAATCAGGTTTGCGTTTTTCAGCGCGGTCCATTGCCTGGCGTAAAGCAATTTCCATGAATGTAGGATCCGGGACGATTTCTTCAGCTTCCTCAACATATTCCTCTACCTTGGCTTTTTTGCCACGGCGACCCTGTTTGGGAGCTTCATAAACTTCTTCTTCAGGAGCTTCAAGGAGAGCTTTTACGCTTAGTTTGATTTGCTTCTTGCGTTTGTCAACCTCAAGAACCTTCACATCAACTTCATCACCCACTTTTACAACTTCCTGTGGCGTGCGCACGAAGCTGTGTGCCAACTCACTCACATGCACCAGGCCGGGGCGTTCCGCGCCAATTTCAACAAAAGCGCCAAAACTTTCCAAACGGATGATAGTACCTTTAACGGTCATTTCGGGTTTCAAATCGCGCCATTCATAAACCAATGGCTCAACCATAGTCAGGCTGATGTGGTCTTTGGCAACTTTCCTGATCCAAACGGTTACCATATCATCCACTTTAAAGAGCTCTTCAGGATTCTGGACAGGTGCTTTAGGATCTTTTAAATCAATGACCTGGGAAATATGCAGAAATGCAGGTACGGACGAACCAATATCAACCAGCACGCCTTGCAGCGAGGTCTTTAATACCTTTCCTTCAAATTTTTGTTTTGCCTTGAAAGGCTGATTAGTTTTGGTTTCTTCGACTGGGCTTTCCATTTCTCTACTCCCATTGGGTATATTCACAATCTAAAAGTATACCTCCGTGAGCTTTTAGTGTCAAACACTTTGACATTTTTTTCGGGTATTTTGAGACTCACGCATTGGTGAATACCTTTAGTAAAAATCGTTTTTCAATTTCAGGGCATATTCTAAGAGATTTGAGATTGAATTTCAAGCCTTTTTTGCTTTGGCAAAATGGCTTACAAACGAATCAACTGTTTAAAGGAGTTGAATTCCCTGGTTGACCATTAATGCACTACTCAGGATAAACATCTGCGCGATATGATAGCTCACGATTACCAAAAACCGCTGTTTTGGGATACGTTTCTCCAACTTGCCAAGCGCAATCATCAGGTCCGATATCATGAACAGGACACCACCCAGACCAGCTATCACCGTAGGTGCGGGAAGCCATCCATCCCTCGCCACAGACAACCACGCCGCCAAAGCCATCGCCCCTATCAAGACACCATAAGCCTTAAACAATCGTTTTTGAAACCTGGGCAAATTCGCGTCAGTGCATCGCGTTTCAATATAATAATTAAACACGAGAAGCATAATCACCAAAACCACAAGAGCAGGAATGTACATCCACCAGGAAATCGCCCACTGTGAAAAACCGTAAATATACGCCAAATGTGCTAAAGCGAACGCGCCCATCCCCGTGACAAAATACCGTGTGCGTTGCGGGATTAAGAAAACATCACCCAACAACGAAAGCACTAAACCAATCAAAAAAGGCAAAAGCCTGCCCGAATAGCCCCCGCCATATGCAAAAAAGGCAATCATCGCTATCAAAACCAAGGGCTTTGTAACGTAATACAGCTTCATTTTTTCAAAAAAAGCAGCGATCCAGTTTACCGCGCAAAGAACCGCGATGATTAAATAGGCATACCAGGGAAAAGGAAAGGTCATTTTTTATCGTTTAACCCCAACTGTCTCAGAAAGCGCTCATCATCTTTCCAGTCTTTCTTTACTTTCACGTTCAAGTCTAAAAACACACTTTGACCGTTCATCTCCTCAATATCTCGCCGTGCGTCAGTACCGATTTGTTTGATTTTCTGCCCGCCTTTGCCAATCACAATCCCCTTTTGCGCCTCGCGTTCCACAAAAATCGTGGCGTTGATGTAAACCCTGTCCATGTCACGTTCACTGTATTCGTTGACCAAAACAGCGATACTGTAAGGCAGTTCCTGTGAGAGATTGTCCATCGCCGCAGCGCGAATCATCTCCGCCGCGATATCCCGCTCAAAATCGTCAGTGATTTGCTCAGCGTCGTAATACTGCGGACCTTCGGGTAAAGCAGCCTGGATCACTTCCAAAAGCTCATGCACGCCCTGAGCACGTAAAGCGGAAATTTGCAGCATTTCTGGCATTTCAGTAAACAAAGCCTGGTAGTCAGCCTGGTTAGAAGCCAAAATTTGCGCCGCAACACTATCCACCTTGTTCATCACCAAAATCACCTTCGCGTCTGGGTTCATGTTCGCGATCAAATCCACCAATTTTTCGTCCATTGATGATGGCGCGCTGTTGGCATCCGCCATATACAGGATAATATCGGCATCTTGTATTGCGATGATCGCCTCACTGTTAATCGCCAGGCTGAGCTTGTCTTTTGACTCGTGTAAGCCAGGGGTGTCCACAAGGATAATTTGAGCGGTCTCGCTGGTAAGAATGCCCAGCTGACGGCGGCGCGTAGTTTGTGGCTTGGCGCTCACGCCCGCAATGGCTTGCCCCATCAACGTGTTCATCAGCGTACTTTTGCCCGCGTTGGGTCGCCCAAGCACCGCGACAAAGCCGGATTTGAAAGGGTGAGCCGTTTCTGTTTCAGTCATTCTTAGCTTCTCTAATGATTTGATCATTCTCAACGCGATGGCCTTCGTGCCTCAACAACCACGCTTTTGTATCCGCCCCACCTGGAGCTGAATACATCCCAATTTTACCCGAAACAGGCAAAACACGGTGGCATGGAATGGCAATTAGCCATCGGTTGCGCGCCATCATCCCACCCACTGTGCGCGCGGCGTCAGGCTTGCCCGCCTGTATAGCAAGCTCTTTATAACTGCAGATTTCACCGAAGGGTAAATCCTGCAAAAGCTTCAGCACTTTTTGTGTGAAGGGGCTCAATCCATCCATCGCCAAAGGCAAATCGAAGCGTTTCAGTTTTTTGGCAAAATAAGCCTTGTATTGCGCCTCCAGCTCCGCCTGGATGGGCATCCTGGGCTTAGAAGAACGAAATCCTTTGGTATCCAAATCAATCAACTCAACATCATGCACCAATTCTGGTGTAGTAATTGTGCGAAAAACACCTATTGGGGTCTTAAAATTGTAGTAAATATCCTCAAACGGATCGGGGACTTCTACTGATAAGGAAGCCAACAACTGACTTAATGTCAAGTCAGACGCACCAGCTCCGGGCAACTCTTTTTTGTTAATGATCTGCTCAATAATTTTTTTCAAGGTATTTTCTTCGTTGCTCATAGTCAGCACTCCAAAATGGGCATGGTTAGAAATGTAGGGCAAACGTAGGTTAAACGTCAAGCATAAACCTTGCCTCTATTGTAATATAGAATACGAAAAGGCGACTTCTCTTCTTCTCCTCCTTAATACTCAGTGCCACGGTCGGCGTCCGTGGCACTCGTGTTTAATTACTTTCCCTAAGATCCTGAAATCATCGAATGATATAATCATGGCGAATATTTTGCGTAAATAAAATCAATTGGTAAAAGTAGTAAGGAAGAAGAGAATGAATTTCGGATTTTCGTATGTCGGACTGATTTATCTGCTGATGCTGACCATTCCAAACCTGCTTTGGACGAAAAACAAACCCATAGATTACGAGCAATATGCCAGCAAGGAAAACAAAGTGCTGGTGATATTGGAGCGCGTTGGGCAGGTTTTGGTTTGGTGCGCGGCGCTGATTTTCTCGGACTTCAACATCAAACCCTGGTCGAATTGGTCATGGTGGCTGGTGGCATCCTTTGTGCTGATGATTCTTTACGAAATCAATTGGATTCGCTATTTTAAAAGCGAAAAAACCATGCAGGCTTTTTATGGCAGCTTTCTTGGCATCCCCATCCCAGGTGCCACACTCCCCATTGCCGCCTTCCTGCTTTTGGCAATCTATGCTAAAAACATTGTGCTTGCCATATCTGTCTTAATCCTCGGGATTGGGCATATCGGCATCCATCTAATGCACCTGAAGGAAATCACCCATCAAAATGGAGTATAAACAAAGAATTAGGCGGAGTTTTTTTACCAATTCACCATCAGCCCAATTTCTTGTCATATAATAAAGCCATCATCAACATTAAGGAGATATGATGAGTCAACAAGACATTTATCCTATCGAAATTGCCGGCGTAAAACGTGATTTACGCCTTTTTGAAGTCAAACCCGGTTTACGCATCGCCATCCTCAACATCCTTGGCGACGTTGAGCTGGTTGAAGCCTGCGCCAATGAACTCGCTAAACGCTTGGAAGACTTCCAATTCGACACCATTATCACCGCCGAGTCAAAAAGCATTCCTCTTGCCCACATGCTTTCGCGCGCCACGGGTGCGCCTTACGTTGTTTTACGCAAGGACTGGAAACCCTACATGGGCGACGCCATCCGCGCCGAAACGCTATCCATCACCACCGGCAAACCACAAACCCTGATTTTGGATCAAAAAGATTTTCCGCTTATCCAGGGCAAGCGCGTTGTTATCCTGGATGACGTCATCAGCACTGGTTCCACCTTGCAGGGCATGCATCTCATCGTAGATAAAGCTGGCGGTGAAGTGGTCAAAGAGGTCGCCATTTTAACCGAAGGTGAACGCAGTCAATGGCGTGACATTCTCGCCCTGGGACACCTGCCACTCTTCATCGAT
>JAAZIH010000001.1 GCA_012800995.1 Chloroflexota bacterium | reverse complement strand
GGGTTTTAGAAGAAAATGTAAAGTGACGGGTTTTATGTTAGCAATAGCAAAAAGCATTTTAAAGATTGAAGATATGTGGGCGGGCTATGATGGCGATCCCGTACTGGAAGACATCCAGTTTGAGATGTTCGACGGTGATTATGTGGGCATTATAGGGCCGAACGGTGGGGGAAAGACGACACTCATCAAAGTCATTCTGGGCTTGCTGCCCGTTATGCGCGGAAATGTAAGGGTGCTTGGGCAAAGCCCAGAGCAGGCGCGTGACCGCTTGGGCTATGTGCCGCAGGTTTCGCGCACAGACAGGGATTTTCCAATTAGTGTGTGGGATGTTGTGCGCATGGGCAGAGAAAAGGCGGGCTTTTTTGCTAAAAGACGTCTGTCCGCGAACGATAGGCAAGCGATAGAACAGGCATTAGATCAGGCGGACGTGCTCGATTTGGCACGCCGCTCTTTCAACGAGCTTTCGGGCGGGCAACGTCAACGCGTGCTTATCGCGCGCGCCTTGGCTACTAACCCCGAGATATTAGTGCTTGACGAACCCACCGCGAATGTTGACGGGCAATCCACCGCGCGGCTCTATGACTTGCTCGCTGAACTCAATCAAAGCCTGAGCATTTTATTGATCTCGCACGATTTGATGGCAATATCCACGCATGTAAAGACCATTGCCTGCGTTAACCGCAGAATGGTCTATCACAACGAAAAAGTTTTGACGCAAGAAATGATGGCATTAGGGTACGAATGTCCGGTAGAGCTTTTGGCGCATGGTATACCCCATCGTGTCTTGGCGCATCATGACCATGACTACGTTTCATTGAATGCGAACCATAATCAAGAGGACAATTAAGATGTTTAATACCTTAGCTGAAATCTTTTCTTATGAATTTATGCAAAACGCGCTTCTGGCAGGTGTGCTTGTGAGCCTGGTTAGTGGCATTATCGGCACTTTGGTGGTGCTAAACCGCATGGTGGGCATCAGTGGTGGCGTTGCGCACGCGGCTTACGGTGGCGTGGGTATTGCCAGCTATTTTGGCTTTGACCCAGTACTGGGGGCGGTCCTGTTTAGCTTATTATCATCGGTGACTATGGGCGTGGCGCATCGCAAATTGCGCGAGCGTTCCGACACGATGATTGGCGTCATGTGGGCAGTAGGCATGGCAATCGGTATCATTTTTGTGAGTCTCACGCCGGGTTACCGTGCCAATTTGATGTCCTATTTGTTTGGCAGCATTTTGGCAGTTTCGATGGCTGATATCTGGTGGATGGCAGGAATCGCAGCCGCGACAGTGTTGTTTGTGGCGCTTTTTTACCGGCAGTTACTGGCGATTTCTTTTGATGAGGAATTTGCGACCGTACGTAATCTGCCGGTGACGGCACTTTCAGTCCTCTTGCTGATCATGACCGGACTCACCGTTGTTGTAGCAATGCGTGTGGTAGGTTTGATTATGGTCATCGCGCTTCTAACGATACCCTCGGCTATCGTTAGTATGTTTTTTAAAGATCTGCGGGTGATTATGCTTGTCGCAGTGGGTTTGGGCATCGTGCTCATTTGGGCGGGTTTGGTGTTATCTTTCTTGTCGAATTTACCCGCAGCCGCGGTAATCATTTTGCTGGCAGGAATAGCTTATTTTCTGGCATTTGTCATTAAACGCATTTTACTTAAAACGAAAATATGACAATTGTCATCTCTTTGTGATTTTTATGTAAAATTAAATAACCAAATCCTTGACATGGTGTTTACAATTGTATAGAGTGAGATTGCGCTATGAAATTGAAACACTTTTTGCAGGATGAGGGTTTGGTTCGTCTCGGCAAGGGTTTAGGGAAGAATCTCTCTTTGCGAGGCATTCGCCGGCTGGCAAATTTTGTCGCTGGTATGCTTAACGTGCATCCCAAAAACCAAATGCGAAAGGTGATTAAGGACAACCTTGCGGGCGTGTTGGACGAAAATGCTGAGACTGAAACCATTAATGCGCTCAGCAAGGAAGTCATCCGCAACTTAATGTGGACACATGCTGACTATTTTTATCTCTATCAACATCCTAAAGAGAACAAGTCGGCTGTTGAATTTTCGTCCAACGCGATGGAAATGATTGAGGACGTTAAAGAACGACATCAACCAACGGTTATTTGCGGGCCACATTATGGTAATTTTGACCTCTTAGGGCTTTCACTTGCCCGAAAAGGTGTACCAATGATGGTGCTGAGCGTGCCAAATCCGCAAGGTGTCTATAACGCGCAAAATGAAATGCGCAACCAGTCTGGCATGAATGTGAGACCGATTGACATGAAAGCCATACGCGACGCAAAAAAGTTTCTGCTGAAAGGCAACGTTGTAGTAACTGGCATTGACAGACCGGTTGAGGACCCTAAAAACGCCAAGTATAAGCCCTTGTTTTTTGGCAAGCCAGCGGCAATGCCGGTTTTTTATACGCGCTTTGGCTTGGAGGATGGCGTTAAATTACGTGTAGCCTATTGCCTGCGTAAGTCGGACGGGCAATACCTGGTGGACTGCAGCGTGCCCGTTGAAATGCGGCAATATGATGATCTTAAAGAAGAATATGAGAAAAACGCGCAAGCGATACTCGGAGAAGCGGAGAAAATTATCCGCAAAGAACCTGAACAATGGTTGATGTTACATCCGGTTTGGGAAAATTAAACTCAATTTGAAACGAAAGCTGGTGTGAGATGGCAAAAAAGAACATTAGAACTGAAAAAGATAAACGCACAAACGATATTTTGTTAGGACCATTAGAAAGGCCGGCTTTAGCTTTCTTTGCCAAGCATATGCCGATGTGGATCAATTCTGATATGCTAACCCTTTTCGCGCTTTTTGGCGCGGCATTGATTGGCGTGGCATATTTTTTGGCGGGTCGAGCTGGCGATTTGAGAGGAAATGGCTATTTGTTCCTGGTCAATCTTGGCTTGTTTATCCATTGGTTTGGTGACAGTCTGGATGGCACCCTGGCACGCTACCGCCACCACGAACGCCCCAACTATGGCTATTACACAGATCACGCTCTGGACGGTTTATCGTCGCTGATGATTTTCTTGGGCATTGGTTTAAGCGGCATCGCTGATTTCAAAGTGACCATGATCACTTTGGCAGCATGGCTTTTGGCGATGATGCAAGTCTATTTGAAAACACACGCTACGGGTGTTTTTGAGATGACGAGCATCAAAATTGGCCCAACAGAAATCCGGGTGCTTCTGGCTATTTTAAACACGATTATTTATTTTACCGGAGCGGGCAAACCCTTGGCAGTTCTTGAACTACAGGGTATGACCATCAACTTCACGCTTGGAACGATTGTCTTGGCAGTGCTTGCTATCGCGCTTTTGATCTATTACATCTACCAGGTTATCACCACTGGCAGCAAACTCTCAGCTGAAGACCTGGAAGCCTTAAAGGTAAAGAACGCGGAACGCGCGCGACAGGGCATCCTGAGCCAAATGGAAATTGATCGCCGCGAAAAAGAAGAAAAACTCGCCAGACAACAAAAGCCAAAAAGCCTG
>JAAZIH010000084.1 GCA_012800995.1 Chloroflexota bacterium | reverse complement strand
ATAACAATTTCGTTGATAACGTCCCAGCGTCCGTTTACAATGTCGCCACGTACAAGTTCTGCGTTGAGCATCATACGTGATTCAATACGAAAATCGCCTTTCATCAGGCGGTCAATTTGTTTTGGCCATTCTTTGTCTTTAATTTCAACCAAAAAACCGAGCGTGCCGGCTTGGATGCCCAAAAGAGGCACCTCATTCATGGCACATAAATGCCCTGCCCGCAAAAGCGTACCATCTCCACCAATCACGATGAGCAAATCACTGTCAACCAGCGTTGGTTTTTCACTTTTGCCTTCAAAGTCATAGGCAAAAATATCACTATCCACTTTGATATTCAAAAAGTATTTGTGCACCTCTTTGGCGATCGCCATCGCTTTAGGCACTCCCGCGTTGGGCATGAGTAAAATGTTCCTGGGGATAAAGGGTTCATTGGGCATGGGTGTATTATAGCCCTAACATTCGCCTTGAACAAGAAAAGAGGGTATCATTTGCATTATTATTAATGAGAGCTAATAATGACCGAGCCATTAAAGAACGAACATGCCCAGAGACTGAGCCCGCGAATAAGCCCGCTATTGCGCATCTTGTATCCTTTGGGAAGCGTGATATTGCTTTTGGCACTCTGGCAAGTCCTATATAGCTTGCTCAAACTCCCCGCCTTCATTTTGCCCAGCCCAAAAATGGTTTGGGATAAATTTTTACTTATCCTGCTCAACGGCACTTGGTGGCATCACCTGTCCTGGACTTTACTGGAAATCCTCTTAGGCTTATTAATCGGTGGGCTTGCCGCGACGCTAATAGGCTACGGGCTATCCAAACTGTCGTTCCTGGAGCGATTGATGGCACCCTTTTTGGTAGGGAGCAGCTCGTTACCCATGGTCGCGGTCGCGCCCTTGTTGATTATCTGGTTTGGCGCGGGCTTGGGTTCAAAGGTCCTCATTTGCTCACTCACCGTCTTTTTTCCGGTCCTGGTCAACGTTTTAGTGGGCTTACGCAATACCCCCCAAGAGCTACATGAACTGATGCGCTCACTAAACGCCAGTCCCTGGCAAAAGCTTACCATGCTTGAGCTGCCGGCTGCTTTGCCTGTTTTGTTAGGCGGTTTGCGCGTGGGCACAACCCTTTCGGTCATTGGCGCAATTGTGGGCGAATTAGTGAGCTCCGATCGCGGCTTGGGTTTTTTGATTAATGTTGGTCGGGGGCAGTATGATACAGCCCTCGTTTTTGTTGCCGTTTTAAGCTTAATACTCATGGCATCTTTACTTTATTATGTCGTCTTGCTTCTGGAGCGTCGGGCATTAGTCTGGCAAACCTGGCGAAAGGATCATTTATGAAAAAACGCCTTTTCTTTTTAATCTTTTTGATCATCACCTTGCTCTTGTCCGCGTGTAAGCCATTCGCAGAAAATGAAGCGCTTAGACCCGTTACTCTCAACCTGACCTATATCCCAAACGTTCAATTTGCACCTTATTACGTTGGCATCGAAAAAGGCTTTTTCGCTGAAGCTGGTCTGGATGTTACACTCGCTTACGGAAACGAAGCAGATATGGTGGCACTTGTGGGCGCTGGCAAAGAGCAGTTTATGATCGCTTCCGGTGAGCAAGTGCTCATGTCACGCGCCCAGGGACTGCCAGTGGTTTCTGTTGCCAACTGGTACAGCGATTATCCTGTGGGAGTGGTAGCCCTTAAAGAAGCCAATATCCAAAGTCCCGCTGACTTAAAAGGCAAGCAGATTGGTTTGCCAGGTTTGTTTGGAGCCAGTTATATTGGTTTTGAAGCTTTAGCGCGGTCTGCCAATCTTAGCGACAGCGACTATTCGCTTAACTCTATTGGATTTACCCAGGTCGAAAGCTTGGTAACCGGACAGGTTGAAGCCGTGGTTGGCTACGTTGCCAATGAGCCTGTTCAGCTCAAAGCACGTGGATATGAGGTGGATGTCCTTCGTGTTGCTGATGCCGTGGATCTTGTCGGTAATTGTTTGGTGACCAACGAGAAAACCATCGCGGATGAGCCTGATTTCGTCAAAGCCATGGCACAGGCTGTTGTCAAGAGCATTAGGTACGCCGCGGAAAATCCCGAAGAAGCCTTTGACATATGCAAGAAACATGTTGAGAACCTAAACCAACTTAGCCCGGAAGAGCTTGAGATTCAGCGCCAGGTCATGCTAAGTTCTATAGCCATTTGGCAAACAGAACCACTTGAACATGTCGAGCAATTCCGAAAGTGGCAAAATATGCAACATTTACTACTTGAATTAGGCTTGATTAATGAAACCCTGGATATTGAAGGAGCGTTTAGTGACACCTTCGACCGCTGATCCTGCACTTGAACTTATTCAACTTAGCGTTGAATTTGTTGAGAGCGACGGCTCGCTTGAGGTTTTAAGTGAGCTAAACTTTGAGATCGCTAAAAACAGCTTTGTCTGTCTGATTGGCCCCAGCGGGGGCGGGAAAAGCACTTTACTGCGCGCCATCAGCGGATTGATACCTGTCAGCCAGGGAAAAATCATCCTTTCTGGCGAGCCAGTTCAGGTCATTAAACAAAAGCAAAAATACAGAACCCGGGTAGGCATGGTGTTTCAAAAACCCAATCTTATGCCCTGGCGCACACTTTGGCAGAACATCAGCTTGCCGCTGGAGATTGCTAAACTAAGTCCAGAGGAAATTGCGTCGCGCGTTTATGATTTAGTTGAGCTGATGGGATTGCAAGGATTTGAGAAGTCCTATCCACATGAGCTTTCTGGCGGCATGGCACAACGCGTGGCAATTGCCCGCGCCTTAGCCCAGGACCCAGATCTTTTACTGCTCGATGAGCCGTTCGCGCAACTTGACGCGCTCAACCGGGAACGCATGGGCGAAGAGCTCATGCGCGTGTGGGAAGAAAAACAAAAAACGGTACTCATGGTAACTCATGCTATCGACGAAGCCGTCTTTTTATCCGACCGCGTGCTCGTTTTCAGCAAAAGGCCGGCTCAATTAATGCTTGATTTGCCCATTTCTCTGGAGCGTCCGAGAAACAACAATGTTCGCTATTCCCCCAAATTTGTCGCGCTCACCCAAGAACTACATGCCGCGCTGAGCTAAACCCACAACCACACGCTGTTTTACAAGCTTAAAACAAGCGTGGCTGTGTCTTTGTGGTATAGTTTAAGTCCGAAAACGCCCAGAGAGCGTAGAAAGAAGATGTTTATTAGCCAGGATTTACTCATTGACATTGCCAAAGATTATCTAAGACGCCTTTTGCGGCAAACGAATGATATTGTCGCGGTCTATTTAACGGGTTCTGTCTTAGGCGATCAAGCCTTTATCGGTGGCAGCACGGATATCGACATGGTCATTGTGCACAAAGAAGAGCCAGCTGTCGCTCGCGAAATTCGACGAATCAAAAGCAATCTGTCTTTCGATATCGTTCATCACCACCAATCACTTTACGCCTTTCATCGACGCATGCGTCAGGATGCCTGGTTGGGATACGCCTTGCGCAACCATGACGCCATTATTCATGACACAGATCACTGGTTAGAGTACATTCAGGCGGGCGTTGACTCGCAATTTGAAACACCTGAAAATACCTTCGCTCGCGCGTCAAAGTTCTTGGATCAAGCGCGTCGCTATTGGTTCGATTTGGATGATGACGATGAAACGCCTTTTTGCGACTGGCTCAACCTGTTTTTCAAAACTGTTGGAGATGCTTCAAACGCGATTGCGGCTTTAAGTGGACCTGTATTGACCCAAAGACGCTTCATGCTTGACTTTCCTGCGCGGGCTGAAGCGGTCAACCAATTGTCTTTGGTGGGCGATTTGGCGCACCTGATTGGCAATGATTATATTTCTGATGCGTTTTATCAGAAATGGCGACCCGTTTGGGAACTTAGGCTTGAGGAATGCAGCAAAAGCGCGCAATGCCCACCCAATTTACATAAAGCGCGCAAATCTTACTTTCTGGATTGTTGCGATGCCTTGGTGGAATCAGGCAGCTATCATGCGATTCTCTGGCCTATGCTGGAAACCTGGAGACAGATAGAACTGTGCCTGCGCGATGAAAACAATAAGGGCTCAACCGAATCCTCTCGTTCAAACGCGCCCGAGGACTGGCTCACTTTTGCCGCAGAAATTGGCTTTTCTCCCGATCAAAAAGAAGCAAAGACCCGCGAATTAGGTCGCTTTATTGAAAAAGTACGCCAAACGCTGGAGCTTTATCAACGAGACTATGGACTATAAATGAGTTTTTGTGGATAAGTTGTGCAAAACTGTGGATAAGTCCGCAGTTTTTGTTTATTAGTTCACTATAAAAGAGACTCTTTTCGTGGATTTTTTGTTTAGAAAACGGGGAAGAAATGAATCGATTTTTTATTTTTTCTTCCGTAAGTGTGGAATTGTGGAAAAGCTATCTTTTTATCCCGATGTCATGTAGATAATATTTCTTTTAAGATTTGCGAAAATATCGAGTGAGACTGAGACAAAATGCCATCCTATCATTTTTTATCCACACTTTCCCCATAGCCTACTAATTCCACTACTTAAAGACTTTATTAATTAACATTCCAATTGCTTAATGACTATTCCACGCAATATACGGGAAATAAAGCTCTTGATTATAAATGTTGATAACTTCAACAAAACCTGCATCACGTTTATTATTACGAATTGGATCTTCAGCAACACTTTGGATAAAAATGGATACTTTGCCAGACGGTAAATCCTTATTGCCAATACTAAATGTAAAATCTGCCAAGCCAGGATATTCAATGTCCCGCTCAAAAGTATTAATTGGAATCAAATCCGCGTCTGGATGCCATGGAGGCAGATTAATGCTGTAATGCATTGATTCTATAAATGATGCTCGATTACTATTGTGATAGTAGCTAAAGGCATTCAACTGACCTGTAATAGTCACTTTTCTTTCATTAGTATCATGATTCATTACGATGTCAATAATTTCAGGACCAGCCGCGTATTCAAGGGGATTCGGCATGGTTTTTAACACTCGCAATAAACTTTGTATTGCTGGTTCAGCCAAATGAGAATCAAAAGCAGCGCAGGAAGATAGATCACCGCCATCCATATCATTACCAAGCAGGTAATGTGTGGTCACCATACCTAATTGAGCATGCGCGTCGTCAATTAAGGCACCATATTGGGGAAAAATTAAATATGAATTGGAAGCTAATGGCTCGGCAATTTGACCGTAGGCAAATTTGTTTATCATGATTTGATAGGCATCATAATTGTCGACCTTATGGCTTTTAGAATAAAGATAGGGATGAACGATAAAATTGCCTTTGCTTTCAAGATCGATTAAAAGATTTTCGCCATAAGGTGAACTCTCAATTGACTGCAAATAGCTGTGTATAGCTTGGGTTTCTGGCTCTGAAAGGGCATTTGTGCCTGGATAGTCAGGAGCACATCCATCCGTTGGCGTATGATTCCACTGATAAGTAAAATTGCGTTCCAATGAAACGCCACCGTTGCCATTTGAGCATCCGCTTGGATTAGCGTTTTTAGTCCATGTAATATCCAGAGGATTGCCATTGCCATCAGCTAAGCTTTCT
>JAAZIH010000083.1 GCA_012800995.1 Chloroflexota bacterium | reverse complement strand
TTGTTTTGTTGCAATATTGTGGATAGTAACTATAGTTTAAAATTCTTGTGCTATATAGGTTTGTTTTTAACATTAAAAAGACCCTCGTAATAAGGCGAGGGTCTTTTAGTAATCATATGCTTTTCTTATCTGCTTAGTTGGCCGGAACCCCAATAACCACGATGGAGTGGGGTGATATCTTCGATGGTAACAAAGGCATCAGGGTCTGCTTCGCGGGCGATGGATTCAACCTCTTTTACCTTTTTACGCGCGACGGTAAGGTCACACAACCACACTTCACCATCTTTTCCCGCGGCGGGGATTTCAGTTACGGCAAAGTCACCAGCGCGGAGAGCATCGGCAACGACTGAACCTGGTAACTGAGTAATGATGATGATATGTGCGTGACCAATAGCCAATTTGCCTTCGATCCACATGCCCACCACACTACCCGTGGCGAAACCTGCCGCGTAAGCAACAACTTTAAGCACATTATTGACATCATCCAAGACAACGCCGATTGAGAGAACGTAGATGACCGTTTCCAAAAAGCCTAAAGCCCAGGCAATGCCTTGTTTTTTGCGCATAACAAGCATGATGCGGAGGGTATCTAATGCCATTCCGACAACACGCACAGCGAAGATAAGCAGAGATACTAAAATAGTATTCCAGGAAAATTCAAGTACAAAAGGTCCCATTAAAAACTCCTATTTTTCATGTTTTTTGCGCCGAGCATGGCAGGATGGTAGAGCTCAGTCATATATTCCTTGACCATGCGAGTCATAGAAAAAGCTGGTGAGACACTGCGCATACAATCTTTCACGCGCTGGATCCAATCGCCAGGCAAGCCATCAGCACTGCGCTTGGTGTAGTAAAGCGGCACAATCTCGTGCTCAAGGGTGTCATACAGGCTGTTGGCATCGGCTGTGTCCTGGGCGTCAAGGTCGGTATATTCGGTGTCGTCACCAATAGCCCAACCGTTGATGCCGTTGTAGCCCTCAGCCCACCAACCATCGAGGACGGAGAAGTTAAGCACGCCATTCATGGCAGCTTTCATGCCACTGGTGCCACTTGCTTCTCGTGGTCGGCGAGGGGTGTTGAGCCAAACATCCACACCCTGGGTCAGGTAACGTGCCATGTCCATGTCGTAATCTTCGAGGAAGACCAAGCGACCACCGTTGCGGGCATCTTTTACCGCACGATAGACTTTTTGAATCAAGCGTTTTCCGGGCTCATCACTGGGGTGCGCCTTGCCGGCAAAAATGATCTGCACGGGTTTCTTGGGGTTGGTGATGATGCGCATCAGTCGATCCCAATCGCGGAAAATCAAATTGGCACGTTTATAGGTAGCGAAACGTCTCGCGAAGCCAATGGTCAACGCGCTTGGTTCGAGCAAAACGCCACTTGCCACAGTTTGCACAGGATGTACGTTGTTATGTGCCCACTGGTGGCGCGCGCGGGTAACCATATAGTTAACCAGCTTGCGTTTGAGGTGGAAACGGATTTGCCAGAGCTCAGCATCATCGATCTTCTCAATGCCTTCCCACATTTTGGGGTCATCAATGCGATTGATCCAATCGGGCCCAAAGGTGCGTCTGTAGAGAGCAGCAATGCGACGTGCCAGCCAGCTACCGGTATGGACACCATTGGTAACAGAAGTGATGGGTACGTCTTCTACAGCTTTGTCTTGCCATAAACCCTGCCACATATCACGCGAAACTTCACCATGTAACTTAGAAACACCGTTGCGGTATTCAGACAGTCTCAGAGCCAGGACGGGCATGCTAAAGACTTCATCAGCCCAGTCGGTCTTGATTTTGGCGAGGTTCAGAAAACCTTCGCGATCCAGACCAAGTTCGCCCCAGTAGTTGTTAAAGTATTTATCAACCAGCCAAATGGGGAATTCATCATTGCCTGCTGGCACGGGCGTGTGGGTGGTAAAAATGTTTGAAGCGGAGACGATTTCTTTGGCTTCTTCCAATGTCTTACCATCCGCGATGAACTGGCGCAAGCGCTCAAGGCTCAGGAAGGCTGAATGTCCTTCGTTCATGTGGTAGATAGTTGGTTTGATATCCAAGCGGTCAAGCGCGCGCATGCCACCGATGCCCAGCAGAATCTCCTGCGAGATACGCAGTTCCGGGTCGCTGATGTAGAGTTTGTCGGTTAGCTCGCGGTCTTGAGGGCTGTTTTCGGGCAGGTCGGTGTGCAAAAGTACCAGGTGAACTCTGCCAACATTCAGTTCATAAAGTCGCGCCCAAAGCGTGCGGCCAGGGAGTTCAACTGAAATTTTGACCGGTTCGCCATTTTCGTCATAGAGGGCAGCGATGGGCAAATCGTTAAAGTTGATATCCACGTTGCGTGCTACCTGCCAGCCATCTTCGGTGATGTGTTGGGCGAAGTAGCCATAAGTATAAAGAAAACCAACCGCGGTGAAGGGCAGGTCGAGATCACTGGCTTCTTTCACATGATCACCGCTTAAAATGCCCAAACCACCGGCATAAACTTTGAGCGATTCGTGCAAGCCGTATTCAAAGGAAAAATAGGCAATATGCTCATCAGCCAATTCGGGATAGTTTGTGCGATACCAGGTTTCTTTGTTTTGCATGTAGCTATCAAACTCACGAATGATGTGGTCATATCGGCTCAGGAAGTAGCGATCCTTGATTAAGTCTTCAAAAACTTCACGGTCGACTTTACGCAAAAAGACAACCGGGTTATGGCTTGAAAGATTCCAATTGAGTTCATCAATTTCTTTGAAAAGACGCGCGGCTTCAGGATTCCAAGTCCACCAAAGGTTGTGGGCAAGGTCAGCTAATCGTTTGATACGATAAGGCAGATTAAAGCCATCGGGCATGTGTCGTTCGATGTTTTCCATGTATTGTTTACCTCTTTTCATATATTATGGCGCATGAGCGCCACGAAACTATAAATATAGATGATATATCAACTAATTGCAACTGTGTGATTATACCGTTAATTACTTTTTATGATGTTTGCTTGCAACAATTCCAGTAAAAGGTGGCGCACTCATAAAGACGATACGGCATAACCTCGTATCGGAAAGCCGGCTAAACAACCTTTGGTCGAGTTCCGCAGGTGTACGCGAGGTGGTGATGACGGTGGGTAGCTCGGCGACATAACGGTAGTTGAAAAGTTGATAAATTTTTTCACGCGCCCACGGTGTGGCGGATTGGGTGTCGAGGTCATCCAAAATCAGCAGGCGCGTTGAGCGAATTTCGTCAAAGCGGCGGTCAAGGCTTTGGGTGCTGTTAGGCGCGAAGGCGGCGCGTAAGTAATCAAGCAAATCGGGCACACCCACAAAAAGAGGTGGCGCGCCGAGCGCGGACTGATAGTTGCCAATCGCGGCGGCCAAGTGGGTTTTGCCACAGGCATAAGGTCCTTGGAAGACAAGCCATCCAAACGGGTTTTTTGCAAAAGTTTTGGCAATATCCAAAGCGCGTTTGAGCGAGGCTTTATCCTCAGGGAGTAGGGCGGTTTCCTGCTGGCGCAAACTGAAGCTGTCAAAGATTTGTTTGTTGTGCAAATTGAGGCTGCTAAGCTCAGGATGACCGACCTCATCAGTGGGATTGCGGAAGTCAGGCGCAAGGATATCAACGCGGGTGACGATTTCCGGGTCCATCAAGCGTGAGCGGATACGCCCTTCAAAATCATTAAACCGATAATTACTGGTTATCACAGTAGGCAGTTGGCTGATATAGCGATGGTTAATAATCTGGAATAATTTTTCCTGTGCCCAGGCAGTTGAACTTTGCGTGCCGAAGTCATCTAAAATGAGAATGGGCACGGTGCGGATTTCAGCAAAGCGATTTTCAAAACTGCTTTCGCTCTCAGCGCTAAAAGAAAAGCGTAACCAATCCAGCAAATCTGGCACGGTCAGAAACAGGGTCGGAATGCCTTGGGCGAGTGTTTCGTTGGCAATAGCAGCTGCCAGGTGGGTTTTGCCGGAGCCGTATGTGCCGGTTAAGAGCAGCCAGCCCTGGCGGGTGTCCGCGAAATGTCTGGCGGAGTTGAAAGCTTGTTGTAAAGAATCGGCTTGTTGAGGGGCAAGACCGACCCTGCCACGGGGCATAAAGTTATCAAAGGTCAGACCGGTCAAACTACCCAGGTTGCTAAAATCGAGCAGGGCATTGTGTTTGGCGGTGTTCATGTGCTGCAAGCGACAGCTGCAAATGTTGAGTTTGCCATAGTCGGGATGGTCAATGGGCAGTTCACGCCCAACAAAACCCAAGCCAAGGCAGTAAGGACAGTCAGGGTGGCCAAACTGTTCGTCCATCGGGTTCGCGTGGTAATTGCTATCAGAATCAGTTTTCTTGTTCGGATTGTTCCCGAGTAAATTTTCTAAATGCGTCGATATCGCTTTGATGTCTTTCATCTTGTTTGTCACGTCCTCTGTCTTTCCATGCTAATAAAACAGCTCTTACATACTTCCAGTTGCGGGCGTTGCGTTGCACGGCTTCCTCAATAGCATCCTCAATCCAATCCGCAGGAAAATCAATTTCATCCTGCTTGAGTTGTTCTGCCATCATAGGGGTGATAATGCCAATGTGGGTTTCGTATAGTTTAAAAATGTTTGGGCGCTCATCGTTTAGCGTTATTGGCTTGTCAAGCTGGCTAAAGTCTTTTTCGCCCAATTGAAGTTCTTGAAGAAAAAAACGTCCTTCAGGTGTTCCAGCGATGAGGTAAACGGACTCCTTTTCCTGCCATAGTAACAAAAAATGGTTTTCAATAAGCGTGTTGAGCGTTTTTTGAAGGCTATCGTCATTTCCGCCATGCCACTTCGAGAAACTGTTCAAGAGCTCCTGCTGGCGGATGTGCGCTGGTGAGCCTGTTGTTTGAGCCGCGGTGCTGAAAAAATGGATAAGTAAAAGAATTGCCTCTGAAGCTAAGCCCGCGCAAGCGCTTACAAAATCGCGGGGAAGCGCGACTTCGTGGGGATCGGTATTGAAGCCAATTTGCTTGCTCAAACGATCACTCATCGGGGGTACTCTTGGCGAACGGCGTCGCGGAACATAGCCAAGCGCTCGATGAAGACGAGCTCAATGCCTGAATGGGTGGGACCGTTACGGTGTTTGGCGATAGCAAGACGCGCCAAATTGTGGAAAGGACTGTCTTCGTTCATTTGGTCGGGGCGATTGATAAACATCACGATATCCGCGTCTTGTTCCAGTGAGCCAGACTCGCGCAAGTCTGAGAGTACAGGTTGTTTGTCCTGGCGTTGTTCAACCGCGCGGGAAAGCTGGGCTGCAGCCAAAACCGGCACCTCGAGGTCACGGGCGAGCACTTTGAGATTTCGAGAAATGTAGGAGACTTCCTGCACGCGGTTTTCCGTACGGGTGTCACCGGACATGAGCTGCAGATAGTCGACAACAACCAGATCAAGCCCTTCTTCCATCTTTAAGCGTTGGCATTTTGAGCGCATTTGCAGGGGGGTGATGGCGGGTGTATCGTCAATAAAGATGCGCGATTCGCCTAAAATGCTCAATGCCGAGAAAGTTCGGGTCCATTCTTCCTCGCTTAATTTGGCAGAGCGCAGTTTTTGTGAGTCGATGTCGGTTTCCTGGGCAACCATACGCTGAAGCAGTTGGGTGTTTGACATTTCAAGCGAAAAAATAGCTACATTGCGCTTAAGTCGCATGCCAACGTGTTTGGCAATTCCTAAAAGAAAGCCGGTTTTGCCCATGCCTGGTCTTCCAGC
>JAAZIH010000082.1 GCA_012800995.1 Chloroflexota bacterium | reverse complement strand
TCGTAATTAACAAGTGCTTCCATCGCTCTGGGACTGATATCAATGATGTTTGAACCCTGGCGCATATTGAAGCGGCGAACAAAGTAGCCAACCAGTTCAGGAATGTCATCTTTGCGTTCCGCGAGTGTCGGAAGATCCAGGTCAACGACTTTGAGACGGTAGTAGAGGTCTTCACGGAATTCATGTTTTTCAATCATTCTGCGAAGATCACGGTTTGACGCGGCAATGATTTGCACGTCCACCTTAATCAGGTTTGTGCCTCCTACACGGCGGAACGAGCGTTCTTCAAGCGCGCGCAGGAATTTGGCTTGCAGATCAATTGGCATAGACGAAATTTCATCCAGGAACAAAATGCCACCATCAGCGACTTCCATTAAGCCTATTCTGCGTTGGGTCGCGCCGGTGAATGCTCCCGATTCATGACCAAACAGCTCTGATTCAAACATGGTGGGCTGTATTGCCGGGCAGTTAATATCAATGAAAGGTTTGTTTGCTCTTGGTCCGCTTTGGTGGATGAACCGTGCCAAAACTTCTTTGCCTGTCCCAGTCGGCCCAGTAATAAGCGCTGACACGCCCATTTCAGAAGCGCGACGGGCTAATTCGACAACATGAGCCATTTCTGGTGATGTGCCAATAATGAATTGTACATTCTTGCCTTGTGACGCGCGCCAATGATTGAGTTCGCGGCGCATACTGATCATGTCGTTGGCGCGTTTAACGGCGGCTTCTAACTTGATGAGATCAAGAGGTTTCTCGATAAAGTCTTGCGCGCCGGCTTTCATCGCGTCAACAGCCATGCTTACTTCACCATGCGCGGTGATGATAATCACCTGTGGGCGCATCGGTAAGGTGGCGACATCTTCCAAAAGATGGGGCCCATAGCCGTCTGGCAGCTGGACATCCAAAATGATGACATCCGCCTTGCCTTCAGCAATCACTTTACGGGCATCGGCTAAGGTACCTGCTTCAATAACTTCGTAGCCTTTCGTGCGCAAATAATTACTTATTACCATTCGCGCGGTTTCTTCATCGTCAACGACTAAAATGCTATTTGTCATTTTTCTCCTCTAATGTCGCCATGGGTAGCAAAACACGGAACATTGTGCCACCCGGGTAGCTTTCAACAAAAATATTGCCTTTATGCGCGGTCACAATCCGCTTGGTAATCGCTAAGCCTAATCCTGTACCTGTCGATTTGGTCGTTTGAAAAGGCTCAAAAATATGTTTTATAAGGTCATCGGGAATGCCAGTCCCAGAATCGGCAACGCATACTTCGTACTGTGGGGGCTGGCTGTCTTCAGCCGGTTTAATACTGATGCTTAACGTACCGCCATCAGAATCCATTGCCTGGATGCCGTTACTAATGAGGTTCACAAAGACCTGTTCAATAGCGCGACCATCAGCAAGGACAATCGCGTTTGGCGGTTCTGATTCAAAAAGATAGGAAATATTCAGGCGGGTCATTCGAGGACCCCAGCGCTCAAGGATGTTTTCAAGCAGGGATGTGAGATTCAAGGGCAATGGCTGATATTCAATGGGTTTGGCAAAGGTGAGCGTCGAGTCGGTAAGGTGGGTTAATCGTTGGCAATCCTGCTGCAAACGCATCACCAGGTTGTAATTTGGGTCTTCAGGTGCCATGGTCATGCCCATAAATTGCAGCCCGGTTGAGATGCTGTTGATGGGGTTTTTAACTTCATGAGCAAAAACAGCCGATACTTCGCCCAAAAACGCTCGCTGTTCAAGTTGTCTGCTGTGTTGCAAAAGTTGTTCAGTCTGGCTTAAATCACGTAGCAAAATGATGATGCTTTTAACCTGATCATCAATGCTAACAGGGACACAGGTCAACTGGGCAGGGAAGGCGTTTCCGTGCCGGTCATTGAGCAAGAGATTCGTGCCGGCAATCGTGCTGATGCCTTGTTGTGCCGATTTATAAAGCTTGGCGAGGCTTTCATTGCCAATGAGCACCATGGTGATGTCCTGCAGGTAGACTTCATTAGCGGCATAACCCAGGATATTTTCCGCAGCGAAATTCATCTCCGCAATTCGCAAGTCCGGCGTCAGCACAATCAACCCTTCACTCATGTTTTCAGTTATGCCTCGTTCAATTTGCACGATGTGACGCATGGTTTGAAGACGTTTGCTGGCGTTTTCGAGTGCCATGAGCCTGGCATAGGCTGTTTTGGTATGGTTCGCCAGAACCGATAAAAAGCGCATAGTTTCAGTACTGGGTATAGGCGTGAGTCCTGTGGCAAAGAGGATAGAAAAACACACTTTATCATCCCTGACTGGTAACAAGACAGCGTAGTTGAAGTCCTTTGAAAGCGTGAATTCGTGCAAGGGATGTTCTGGTGCCTGGTCTGACTGCCACAAAAAATGATAAGCAGGAATTTTGGCGGTGTCTAAGCCTGCTTTTTTAGGCAGTTGTGAGCAGTTGAAATGTGAGGGCAAATCCTGCTTTATGAAGGCATTCTTATTATCTGATTGCGGTAAGTAAAGCCCAAGAATGGGCGCGTTGAGCACTTTTTTTGCAATCTCGGAGCATGTCAGCCATAAACTTTTGGAAGAGTTTTGCTCATTCAAGTTGTTCAGCAACGAGAAAGGATCCATCATATCTATCTGGCTTGACATGATGGTGTTTTCAGAACTCTGAGGGTCAAAATCGGGTGGATAGAACGCCAGGACAACCAGGCTGTTTGTCACATTGAGCGAAAACACCCGCATTGCTGATTGCACAAGGTCTCCATCTGCGAGTCTCAGCCGGACTGGTCGCGTGTCATCCCCAGTGACGTTTGTGTCAGTTTCTTCTGGGAGGAGATCTATGAGATGCATCGTTGGCAATTCTTCATCTGAAAAATGGCATAAGTCAAAAAACTTGTTGTTTGCCATAAGGATATAGTCGAGATCGCGTCTATAAACAATCGCCGCGGTCGGGATAAGATTTAAGATTCGAGAATGCCGCAAAAAATCCAGCTCAGTTGAATCGACACGGTTCGCGTCGGGAAGTGGCAAACGGGCTTGCACGATTTATGACCTCGGTTGACTGTGTTTTTGACGTAAATGGGCTGGCAAAATGCCTTCCATTGAGCGGTATTTCGCGACAGTACGACGGGCAATGCTTATTCCGCGTTCCGCTAAAATGTCCTGGATTTCTGAATCGCTGTAGGGGGTGTCTTCACCGTCAATAATGGATTTAATTTCAGCGCGAGTGGCTAAGCTGCGGTCAAAAAAGACGGACATCGGTACAATGCGCTTGTTGGGTAACTGCACTGTTTTAGCGGATACCGCACGAGAGATGGTTGATTCATGCACATCCAGTTCTTGTGCCAGTTGCGCCCGGGTGAGTGCTTTCATGGCCTTATCCCCAGAGATGATGTAGTCCTTTTGGTGAATGAGTAATCTTTCCAACAGTAATCGCAATGCGTTTGAGCGTTGTTGGATGCATTTAATCAGTAAAGAGGCTTTTTCAATGTCGCTACGCCATTCATCGGCTTTGTTTTCGTCCATCTCTTTTGTGGAGGATTTGAAAAGCGGATTGACGCGCAATGTGCCACGGATTGGCAGGATAATTTCAACGACCAAAGGGTTTTTAGGGTTATCGTTGAGGTAATAAATAAGTACATCTGGCTGATGAAAAACATCTGGTGCGACAGGGCTGGGGTTACGCACGTCTCCCCAATGAGCTCGTGCTGGGAAAGGATTAAGGTTCTCAGTAATGAAACTTGAGATCGTCCGAATTTGCTGGCTTGTGGTGCCAAGTTGTTTGGCTATCTCAGAGAAGTTTTGGTGACTAAGCTTAGGTAAAAAGTCCCGGATGACATCGCGAGTATGTTCCGGCACTTTGATTGTTTCAGCCAGGGCGTCAATTTGCGCCAACATCGCCTCTTGTGGGTTGGCAGAACAAACGCCAATGGGGTCACATCGCTTAAGCCGTTCTATAATTTCACTCACTTCAGAAGGTAAACGATGATGGTAGCGGGCAACTTCCATGGCAGTGGTGGTGAGGAAACCATCTTCATCGAGGTGGTTGAGGATATAAGCGGTTATCAAGCGATCTTCAACGGGTAAATCAGCAGCGACCTGGCGCAAGACATAGGTAGCAAGGTCAACAGATTCGGAAGCATAATGCTCTTCGGGCACTTGTTCAGTGCTCGCGCCAGAACCTGTATAGAAATCCTCGCGGGGTGAAATGAAGATGATGGGGTCGTCTGAATCATAGCTGGCAGGCTGACTACAGATAGGGCAAGGACCCGTGGGGGGTAACAAACGCTTACACATCGGACAACGACGCTCTTCAATCAGTTCCAAAGCGGGATTGGAGCCCAGCTCAGATTCGATTCTTTCACGCAACTCAGTAGCTGTGAGGCCGAGCAGGGTCATTGTTTGTGCCAGATGGGCTGAAGTTGTGGTTGTGATCTGTTGATAAGGCAGCTGTAACATGAGCTTTCCTTCCTGAAAAAAGTGTCGCGTTAGTGCAAGAATTATACCAGAGAAAATCAGGGATGCGCTATAATAGTCAAAACAAAAAAGGACTTATATTGGATAGTTTATTTGAAACTGAAGAACAACTCGAAAAAGCCGTGATGGTGGGCGTATGGTTGGGCAAGAACAACGAATCGACCCTAAACCTTGAAGGCTCCCTTGAAGAATTGGCATTTCTGGCAGAAACAGCTGGTATTGAAGTGGTAGGGGAAATCACCCAAAATTTAATCCATCCTAACCCTAAAACTTACATTGGTTCTGGAAAGGTTGAAGAACTTAAATTGCTTGTTGAGGAACTGGGCGCGGATATG
>JAAZIH010000081.1 GCA_012800995.1 Chloroflexota bacterium | reverse complement strand
TTCCTTTGCTGACGGTATTCCCCTGCATGGGTGTATTTCCATTCAGAAGTCCGATTTCGTGGATGACCGGTTCCTGGGTGTCCACGTAGTTACCGGGGTTATGGAACTCAAGTGGATTGATGAAGATATCGCCCGCGGCAAGAATATTGAGATGGATGTGATGGAAATAGAAGCCAAAGCTTTCTACCGGCCAGTTAACAATTCCCCCGATATAAGTGTTAGGATCCACAAAACCACCCGTATCCGGGTCGTTAAGGTAGGCTTGGTAAGCGTTATGGATTTCTTGTGGAATAGTGGTGTTATCCACATGATGAAACTGCCAAACGTAGCCTTCCAGGTCAAGGATGGCGACTTCCCAATAAAGCGGCCCACCGGATCCATAGTTTTCGACGTTAACCACCTGTCCACCGGTGCGTGTGTAAACTGGCACACCATGCGTGGGTGTGACCATATCAATGCCGTGGTGAAAATAAGCATAGATGGGATTCTCATAATAATTTTGATAAGAACTAATCAAGTGTCCCATTTGCGCGAACTCATGGGGCCAGTCGTAGGTTGAGTGGGGTCCATCCGGGTCTGCCCAGGCGATGCCTGCCGAACCTGTATTCGGATGATTTTCTCCATCCATGAGAACGGGTGGTGTATCGGCTATTTGAATGGTGGGTACTGGATTGGCTTCGGCGACACTGCCATTGCCCATGAACAAGGAAAGAACTAACAGTAGAAGAGCGACTTTTGAGAAAAACTTGGAGGTTTTTGACATTGTTTTTATCCCGTTTTTATTTTTATATTGGCATAATTCTAACCCTTTGCGCTATTTCGTGCTCGTTTTTATACACGTGTATGTTTATTTGCTTTGGTCAGAACGGTTTTGCTCATCAAGGTGTCAAACGCGACTATTTTTCCAGGCAAAAACCCAACCTTTGTCGCCCCTTCGTGATAAACTTTTTGTGCGATGAATCCGAAATCACTCATCTTGCTGGAATATCATAAAATCCTTGGCAAACTCAAAGCCTACGCGTCTTTTAGCGCGTCTGAAACGCTTGCCACGCGTTTGCGCCCAACCAGTAGCCTGCCCAAAGCGCTCACGCTGCAAACCCAAACCCGCGAAGCGCGCTATCTTTTGAGTCTTAGCGATACAGTTAGTTTTGCTGGAAGCGTGGATTTAGCGCCTTTGGTGGGTATGGCGCGTAACGCCATTGTGCTTGAAGCACCGGATCTCATCGCCATCCGCAATACGCTCATCAGCGCGCGTGATGCCAAACGCGTTATCATCAATCGCGCGGACGAACTGCCTCATCTGGCTGGTATCGCTGAAGGACTCACCGACGGCGCGGGCTTGATTGACCTCATCAACCGCACCATCACCGAACGTGGCGAGGTGCTGGATAGTGCCAGCCCGGCTTTGGGGCAAATCAGAAGCAAAATGAAGGTTACGCACGCGCGCCTGATTGACCGCCTCAGCCGCTACATCAACGATCCCAATTCCATGAAACTGCTCCAGGAGCCGCTCATCACCCAGCGCGGTGGGCGTTATGTTTTACCCCTTCGCGCGGAATGCAAGGGCAGTCTAAAGTCGATCGTGCACGACCAAAGCGCCAGTGGAGCGACCTTATTTGTGGAACCGGTGGCTGTGGTTGAGCTGAATAACGAGCACCGCGAACTTGAACTTGCCGAGCGTGATGAGGTGACGCGAGTTTTGCGGGGACTTGCCCTGCGCGTAGCCGAATTGCATGACAGTTTGCTTGCCAACACACGCGCCATGGCGGAACTCGATTTAATCCTGATGAAAGCCAAATATGCCGAAGAGCTCGACGCGGTGGAACCCATACTGGTGGCCTTTGATGAAAAGCCTGCCTCACACCATCCGGGCAGTTGCATCCGACTGCGTCGCGCGCGACATCCCCTTTTGGATCCGGAAAAGGTCGTGCCCATTGATGTTGAGATGGATAACGAAAACTTCGCGATCGTGCTCACTGGCCCCAACACCGGTGGCAAGACGGTAACGCTCAAAACGGTGGGCCTGGCGGTATTGATGGCGCAATCGGGCATGCAAATTGCCGCGCAAACTGGTTCAAGTTTGAGCGTTTTTCGTGATGTTTTCGCGGATATCGGCGATGAACAGAGTATTGAGCAGTCGCTTTCGACCTTTTCAGCGCATATTACCCAACTGGTGCGTATTTTGAAGCGCGCGGATTATCGTTCGCTTATTCTCCTGGATGAACTTGGCTCGGGCACAGACCCGCAGGAAGGCTCGGCATTAGCCCGCGCGGTGCTGACCTGGCTGCTTGAAAAGCGTATTACCAGCATCGTCGCCACGCATTATCCAGAGCTAAAAGCCTACGCTCACGTGACCAAAGGCGCGGTGAACGCCTCCCTGGAGTTCGATTTAGAAACGCTGCGACCTACCTATCGCTTGACAATTGGCTTGCCGGGCAGGTCGAACGC
>JAAZIH010000080.1 GCA_012800995.1 Chloroflexota bacterium | reverse complement strand
TGGATCTCTCCGCTTTGGGTGGTCGCACCGTAAAAATCGTCTTAATAGCGCGCGCAATCGATTCTCCGGATGGTGGTAGAATTCATTTATTAGAGCCTGTTATTAAACCTTAGCTCTGCAAAGACGCAAAAATCAAGAACAAAAAAACCTCTATCCAGAAGATAGGATCTTGAACTATTTTGGAGTAATTATGAGAAATTATCGAAAAGCCGCGATTATTTTTGTAAATATGTTATTTGTGCTTTTACTCATTACAGGATGTACTAAACCGAGCAAAGAAGAGCAAGACAATATTATTAGTACATCGGTGGTAGAAACCTTGAATGTCGGTAGAACGCGAACAGCTATTGCCCGCCCGACGGATACCCCCATACCATCACCAACCATGGTGCCAACCAGCACGCAGGTGCCAACTATTGCTCAGCCTACATTTGATATGACAGCGATATATGGCATAACCCAATCACCCGTGCCTGATCTGACCCAGGTTGCAGCAACCCCAACTATGGCGGCAGGTGTAAAAGAGCGAGCAGACTGGGCGCGATCTGTGCCAGCGGATGGCACGCTTATTGATGGTGGCGCAAAGTTTACGGTACAGGTCACCATCATCAATAACGGAAATACAACCTGGACCACGGAATATTATATTCAGCATGTTGATGGTCCCAAAATGGGTGCAAAAACGAAGTGGTTTATGCCCGCTGAAATTTCTCCAAGCAAAGCTGCTATTTTTGAAATCGAATTTACAGGTCCAACCGAACCGGGTACCTATCGAAGTAATTGGGCAGTTTATAATGCCAATAATGTGGTGATAGGCAACTTCTACTTTGAGTACATGTTTGATTAAATGTTTTCGGAAGAATCCAGGATTGAAGAAGGTATCAAAGCCGAGGCAAGACGCCTTGGCTTTGCTTTATGTGGGATAAGCAGACCCAAAAGTCCAGGGGGCTTTAGCCGTTTTTCTGCCTGGATTGAAAAAGGCATGTATGGTGAAATGCGCTATCTTGCCAGGCCGGACACGCTCAGAAAGCGAGAAAACCCCGCTTTTTTGCTGGAACATTGCAAAAGCGTTATCTGCCTTGCTTTACCTTACCCACCATCTGAATCACCCGGAAATATCGCGGCATTTGCCCGGGTGCCGGATTACCATGAGCTGCTTCGTGAAAAGTTAGCCCAATTAGCGAGCTATATTGAAAGGACTCTCGGGCGGGAACTCAGCACGTATATCGCTGTGGATAGTTCGCCGGTTCTTGAAAAAAGCCTGGCGGTGCAGGCCGGGCTTGGGCTTTTAGGTAAACACACACTCCTGATTAATGAGCACTATGGATCGTGGCTATTCTTGGGGGAGCTTTTCATAGATGTTGAGCTTGAACCCGATTTGCCGTTTGAGGGTGATTTTTGTGCGGATTGCAAGATTTGCGTGGATGCCTGCCCAACTGGCGCGCTTTTGGGTGATAAAACGATGAATGCCTCGAAATGTATCAGCTATCTTACCATTGAGCATCGTGGGAAAATCCCAGAGGATATCCGTAAGAGAATGTCGGG
>JAAZIH010000079.1 GCA_012800995.1 Chloroflexota bacterium | reverse complement strand
GGATTCAAAGGCTATTTTAAGCAAAATTTGCTTTGGGGGATCGTTAATCTTTCGGTATATGCTTTTTTGATTTTTGTGATTAGCTTTTATTTTTTGAGTATGACCAGCTTGGATTCTGGCGTTAGCATGGGTATCGCTGGTGCGTTTTTGGTGATTTTAGTGTTCTGGAGTGTCTGGCAGTTTTTAAGCTTGTCTTGTTTTTTTCTGCAGGATGAAGTCTCAATGAAATTGGCATGGAAAAATGGCTGGGCGATTTTTCTGCGACTCAGATCGTATAGCTTGACATTGGGTATTATTGTTCTCTTATTATCCCTGATATCGGTATTTGGTTTTATCCCATTACTATTTGGTGCTGAAGGGCTTATCGCCATCACGGGTGTTGAAGCTGTTCGGGCGACCATCAAATCTGACAAGGCATAGGGCAAGATGGCAAGAAAAATCTTAGGATATGTGCAACTTATTTGGCATTGTGATAGCTGTGGTGCCAAAAACCCAGGTGCCATCAAGTCATGTACGGCTTGCGGCGCGCCACAGGCAATTGATGTTAAATTTGAACAAGTTGATGCGGAATCCTTTAATTTTATAAAGGACGAAGCGCTTATCCGCATGGCGCAATCTGGTCCAGACAAGCATTGTCCTTACTGCGGTTCGCGCAATCTTGCAAACGCCCTGACTTGCTTGCAGTGTACTGGCGATTTGACCGTTGGCGCGAAGTCGCGTCCCAGTGGGATGGCGGTTGGGGAGGACGCCCAGCCTGTTGAAGTTGAACCAAACACATATACGCCAGTTTCCGCGTATCAGCCGAGCATGCCGCCCATGTCGCGAAATTTGTTATTGGTTTTAATGCTGGTGTTTTTGATTATTTGCGGTTATTTTGCCTGGAACACCATTCGCGCGAACCGCACAATTAACAAGAGCGCCACGGTAGTGAGCAGCACCTGGGAACGGAATATCGCGATTGAGGCTTACACGACCGTCAGCGATAGCGACTGGCGTTCGGATATCCCCTATAATGCCACGGTGAGTAGCTGCTATTCTCGTCACCGATACGATTCTTCGACCTATGTAAGCGGTTCTGTTGAAAGCTGTGGCGAGCCTTATACGGTGGATACAGGCACGGGAATTGGTCAGGTGGTGCAGGACTGTGTGTATGAGGTCTATGAGGATTATTGTGATTACGATATCATGGACTGGGTGCATGTGGATACCTTGACCACGACAGGGACAAACACGAATGTTGCCTGGCCCGATTTGAACCTGATGCAAAACCAGCGCGTTGGCGGGCGAAGTGAAAGCTATACGATTTACTTTGACGCGGATGGTAAAACTTACACCCTGCGTACCAGCGATTTTGATATATATCAGCAGGCTTTGCCAGGAAGTCTTTGGGATTTGGCTGTGAGCGTGCGGGGTGATGTCCGCAGGGCGGAACCTCAAGACTAAATACATGTGTCATCTAAAAAAACAGCACGTGCTATTTAAAGAAACGTGCTGTTTTTTTATCAATATACGAAATGATTATATGGTTGTTTTTGCCTCATTTGCAGGAATCATCACCCACCTCTCGCCTTCTTTGTAAGCATAGTTGGGTTCCCATGCCAAGCCAAAGAACTCAACCACAATGTCTTTCTTAAGTGGGTTGATGGCAATCTCACGAATTTCGCCGGTCATCTCGGTATGCTTGTCGCGCAGGGCGTCCAGTTCTTCTGCCATTTGCTCTTCAACCATGGCGAGCTCTTCTTTGTAACGATCGACCATCAATTCGGATTCTTCAACAGCTTTTTTGGCATTGGCGGTAAGGCGACGCTTGGTAATGGAACTGGTGATACTCTTGCGTCCACCACCGACCAATTTACCAAGGTTTTTATTAAAGCTGCCTATCCAACTTAGGGCGGTTGTTAAACCAGTCGCGCCTTCTTCAAGCCGGCGACCTTTGAGGGTTTCCTCTAATTTTTCAAGCTTCAGCTCTTCTTTCATGAGTTTGTTCTCAGCGGCGGCCTTTTTCTTCGCGTAGGCATCGGTGATTTTCTTAATCGCGGCTTCACTGTCCGTTTGCGAGGCTTCCTCGCAGCGGGTTTTGAAGTCTTCAAGGCTCTCATCAACCCTTGAGCTGAGTTTGAGCTCTTCATTGCGATAAATGGTGATTGGCGCGTTTCGATAAATCCATTCAATGAAATCTTTTTTGAGATCATTGATGGTTTTTTCGTCATCAACCGGGTAGTTAAGTGATGCAAATGTGGCGTTGGGTAGCGGCGCGCTGTCAGTGGAGTGCAAATCAATCGCTTCGCTTGTGTAATCATCCCAGCGCACTAATCCACGGCCTTGTAGATTGCTCAGTCGCACAGCGATTTTGCGTTGGGTGTCGATCTCGTGAGTGCGATTGGCATAGTAGACCGTCGCCTGACCCATGAGGAG
>JAAZIH010000078.1 GCA_012800995.1 Chloroflexota bacterium | reverse complement strand
TCCAAGTCGCTATTATAGCAAGTTTTTAGAAATCAAGTATTGCTTTTGTATAATTGCGCTTACTTTTCCATACTAATAGTTTGCTCATCCCAATGATGCCAACCATCAAATTTTTCTTCAACAATCTTACGGCCTTCCCCTGGCGGGGTCAAACCCATCAATTCCATATCCGCATCAATCATGATGCGCACCAATTCTTTAAATTGCACCTTAGGTTTCCAGCCCAATTTGGTGTTCGCCTTGGTGGGATCACAGAGCAAATAATCCACTTCGGTCGGACGGAAATAACGTGGATCAATTTCGACATAACGTTTCCAGTCTAAATCCACATAACCGAAGGCCTCATTAAGAAATTCACGTATAGACCGAGATTCACCCGTACCAATCGCATAATCCTCCGGTTCATCACTTTGCAACATCATCCACATTGCTTCGACATACTCCGGCGCGTAGCCCCAGTCGCGTTTTGAGTCGAGATTGCCTAAGAAGAGTTTATCTTGTTTACCAGCCAATATCGCGGCAACCGCGCGCGTGATTTTTCGGGTCACAAAAGTTTCGCCACGGCGTGGGGATTCATGATTGAACAAAATGCCATTCACGGTGTACATGCCATAACCTTCACGGTACATGTTCACCATCCAATAAGCGTATAACTTCGCAGCGGCATAAGGGCTTTGAGGTTGAAAAGGCGTCATTTCTGATTGTGGCGGTTTTGCAGATCCAAACAACTCGCTCGTTGAAGCCTGATAAAAACGCGTGCCTTTGCCTAAACGGCGCACAGCTTCAAGCATACGCGTTGTTCCCAAGCCGGTCACATCGCCAGTGTAATCAGGCATATCAAACGAGACACGCACATGACTTTGAGCAGCAAGGTGATAAATTTCATCCGGTTTAGTGTCATAAATCACATCGCCTAAAGAGCCTGTTGAACTCATATCACCATGATGCAAGAAAAAACGCGCTTTACCCGCCAAAATATGGCGATCCTGATAGAGATGATCAATACGTTTAGTATTAAACGTGCTCGCGCGACGGATAATGCCATGCACCTCATAGCCTTTGCTGAGCAAAAGCTCTGCCAAATAAGAGCCATCCTGTCCGGTAATACCGGTAATTAACGCTTTTTTCATAAGTCAACCTCAATAAAGTTTTGAACCGTTAGTATACCATTGTTACGAGAAAACGCGCTCAGGACAACATTTGCTGGTTGAGCGCGTTTTGTATCAGTCGTCATAACAGAGATTTAATAGAGACGGAACTCACTCTTTTCCTGGTCAAAAGTCTCCCGGTTTAATACATGCGTTGTTGGCACAAAATTCATAAAATGCTTGGTGATTATCAAACTGCTCGTCTTGGCACCACCCGGGAAGAAACTCACTCCTTCCAGCACAGCCTTTGAAGTTGTCAAAACTGGTGTCACAGCAGTAGCACAGAAGATAATATCGTTGCTTGGCGCCAAATCATTATGAGAATAGACCTCATCCAACTTAATGCCCAGAGCTTCGAGTCTTTCACGATCTTCATCATTTTTTGGTTTCCAGATCGCTTGCATTTTTCCGCCCAAAAGCTTAATCGCTCCAGCGGAAATGACGCCCTCAGGTGCTGCACCAATACCCATTACAGCATGCACTCCGACCCCTTTGAAGCACGAGAAAATACATGGCATAAGGTCGCCATCTAAAATGAGACGCACACGCGCGCCAGTGGCACGCAAGCGGTTAATTAATTCCTCGTTACGTGGTCGGTCTAAAACCGTAATGGTCAATTCGCGGTTATCGCGTCTTTTTAATGCCTTCGCCAGACGATAAACATTTTCTTCTGGTGCAAGCCGGATATCCACGTAGTCAGCGGCATCTTTTCCAACACAAAGCTTGTCCATATAAGTGTCCGACGCTGTCACCAGCCCACCTGCCGGCGCAGCAGTTAACACACACACCGCGCCAGAATTAAGATTTGCTGTCGCGTTTGTGTTCTCCAAAGGGTCTACGGCAATATCCAAGTGAAAAGCTCCTTCGCCAAGCTCTTCACCAATATAAAGCATTGGTGCTTCGTCGCGTTCACCCTCTCCTATCTTTATTGTCGTGCGAATGCCTTTCATGCCCGACAAAGTTGTGCGCATAGCGTCAACAGCAGCTTGGTCGGCTAAATTTTTATCACCGTGACCTGCAGCTCTTGCGGCAGCAATCGCTGCGTTTTGAGTTACTTCCAACAACTGCCAGGAAATACTTTTATATACATCAAGGTCATTTTTCATTGCATGGGCTGTGTTCATTCTTTCTCCTTTTTAAATGGCATAGGGCAAGGTTTTAGTTGCGCTATCAACTATATATTCTTTTGTTTTAGTTAATTGGATGTAGGGTTGTTTCGGCTTTTTACTGTTTTTTAACACGCAATCTGCCTTTCAATACAATTCTTGACGATCTTTTCCTCATTATACCAGTCATCAAGAAAGACGGGAGTTCTCCTTCCTCATTTTAATCACTTCAGATTCATATCAAGTTGAAGATATTTTTAAAAGATGAATGGAAAAAGACAATATTAGACAGCCAAGGTTCACTAATCACCATAGCTATCACGATATTATTCAAATCAATAAGCATGTGCGAACTTCTAATCGATGATTAAATCATTCAAGGTCTATAAATTTTCTGTATTCATCAATCGGTATATATGGACTCGTCTGCAAGGTTGCCACTATACCAAGAAAGAGAAATGGCAAAGCTATGAGCACGCTCGTATAAAATTTAATCAACAAAGATAAAAACATCAAAACAACAATTGAACTGGCAAACAAGAAAAAGAACAAACGCTTCTTATTCTCCCAATCTAAACCAGATTTATAATAAATCCATAATGCGCTAAGAATAAACAGCAAAACCAGCAATGGATAAGCCCATGAGTTCATAAAAGCCACAGGAAGAGGCCCGCGCCAAGGCAAAATCAAACAAGCTCGCGATGAGTGCGCAGGATGATCAGGTGATTGCCCTAAAAATAGGCGTAAGGAAACTTTATCATCCACCAAATTCGATCTGTCAACATGCCAAACAAAAGACCGCTTTTCTCCAGCTTGAAGGCGCATTCTTTCTTCAAACTGTATTTGATCATACCTTTGACCCAGTTTCGATATCAGAAAAACAACACCAGCAGTTTGCTTACGGTCATCTTTGTTTTTTATTGAAATGGAAACTTCAGCACCTTCATTTTCATCAAAAAACATTGGGCACTGGTAGGAGGTAATTTCAACACCATTAACCATGCTGGTGTCGATTCTCATTGCGTCAATTCCACGCCCCCAATATGACGGAATATGCATCCCAGCAATAGAATGCAAAGAAAACACCGCTAAACTTATTATGAAAAGCAAGACGTAAACAATAATTGGCCAATAATTAAGTTCTTTGTTGGTTTGCATATGGTCATTATACTTTTCTTTGAGATGAATTGGAACTCTTTTGTAAATCCATCCATCATTTTTGCCTTATTGATGAATTAGATATATCGATTTAATAGCACTGATAAAACAGTACAATATGGGTATAATCTAAGAAACTAAAATTGGAGATGAACAATGCCCCCAAAACAATGGAACAAAGCCCCTGATTTTTCCCTTGACCTGAAGAAAAAATATTTCGCCACATTCAAAACCGATAAAGGCGATATTAGAGTTGAACTTTTTGCCAGCAAAGTGCCTAACACAGTCAACAACTTCGTCTTCCTGGCAAATGAAGGTTTTTATGACAACACTATTTTCCATCGTGTGATTGAGGATTTTATGGCACAAGGTGGCGACCCAACCGGTACCGGCATGGGCGGTCCTGGTTACAAATTCCGCGATGAATTTGATCCTACCTTACGCCATAACAAACCTGGCATCCTCTCTATGGCAAACGCTGGACCAAACACCAACGGTTCCCAATTCTTCATTACCCACGTTGCCACACCCTGGCTGGATAACAAACACAGTGTTTTTGGCGAAGTAGTGGAAGGCTTGGACGTGCTTATGTCCATTCCCGCCCGCGACCCACGACTGCATGGCGCGCCCGCTGTATCCCTGAAAACAATTGTAATCACTGAAGAATAAGTTAATAACGAAAGGAAAGACACGTGAAACAAGTCATCATTGACGGTCAATCCCTCACTATTGAAACAGTTATCGAGCTTGCCCACGACCCTGCAATCCACGTAAACCTGAGCAACGAAGCGGTTGAACGCATCAACAAAGCTTCTGAGGCAGTCGCGAACTTCATTGAAACCGGTCAGATCGCCTATGGCATCACCACTGGCTTTGGCGCCTTTAAAGACCGCCTCATTCCACTCCAGGATGTTGAAAAACTTCAGGAAAACATCATCCTCAGTCATGCGGTTGGTGTTGGTGACGCGCTTGATGA
>JAAZIH010000077.1 GCA_012800995.1 Chloroflexota bacterium | reverse complement strand
TTGTTCATGCGTGCCCGCGAATCAAGGCTTAAGACATCTTGCATGGGCACAATACAAAGCTGAGCGACAGAACGGAAAGCTGCCCTCATCATTACCCAGGCAACATCTTCATCATTGTTATCCAGGTATTTATGCATAAAGTGTTTATTCTGCTGTTCTGCTTGCATATACCAGCCTTTAGCGGTCTCATTATCATGTGTACCGGTATAACAAACACTATCAAGGGTATAGTGATGAGGGAGGAATTCATTCGCAGGATCGCCATCAAAAGCGAACTGCAAGATACGCATACCAGGTAAATTAAAATCTTCACGTAAGGCGACAACATCAGGAGTGATATAACCAAGATCCTCAGCGATAATGGGTAATTCAGGGTAACGTGATTGAAAGGTTTTAAAGAGAGCTACGCCTGGAGATGGAATCCATTCGCCAATAATGGCGTCTTCATTGCCAAAGGGAATATGCCAGGCAGCAGCAAAACCTCTAAAGTGGTCAATACGTACCAAGTCAACTAATTCAAGGGTTGCCTCCAATCGCTTTAGCCACCAGTCATAATTCTCAGCTTCATGGGCTTGCCAATTATAGAGGGGGTTTCCCCAGAGTTGACCTTTAGGTCCAAAAGCGTCTGGTGGTACACCCGCGACAAGGGTAGGTTGTAAATCTTCGTCCAAGAGGAACAAATCGGGTCTTGACCAGGCATCCGCGCTATCAAATGCGATAACAAATGGCATATCACCGATGAGTAGCACTCCTTTTGATTGTGCATATTCGCGTAGTTTCATCCATTGATGGAAAAACAGGAACTGATCAAATTGATGTCGGAAGATTTTTTCATGAAGTTCTTTCTTAGCCTTTTCAAGCGCATCGGGTTCTCTAAATTTATATTCATCCGTCCATTCTGACCAGGAAACACCACCTAAACTTTGCTTGATTGACATAAAAAGGGCGTATTCTTCAATCCAGTGCTTATGTTCGATTAGGAACGTTTCAAAGGCTTGTTTTATTGGTTTTGGCAGACCATTTTCAAGCAAGCGTTGGCTGACAGTGTGTAAAAGGGAAGTTTTCCATTCAATCACTGGGCCAAAATCAACTTTTTCTTCTGGAAAGGCTGGAATATCCGAGAGATCTGCTTTGTTAATTAAACCCATTTCTAACAGACCATCAGGGCTAATAAGGTAAGGATTACCAGCAAAGGCAGAAAAACATTGATAGGGCGAATCGCCATACCCAGTAGGACCAAGAGGCAAGAACTGCCAATAGCGTGTTCCAGTAGAATGCAAAAAGTCGATCCAACGATATGCTTCTGGACCTAAATCGCCAATACCATAAGGTCCTGGCAAGCTTGTGGGGTGAAGTAAAACACCTGAGGAGCGTTCATTGATCATTTTTTACCTGTTCAATAAATTTTTATATGCGTTAGCATAAGTTATAGCGGAGTGATGCCAGCTAAAGTCTTGTTGCATTGCGTTGCGTTGTATTTGAGTCCAAATGACTTTATCTTCAAACAATTCCAGTGCTTTCGATAGCGTAGAAGCGAATCCATCAGCTGATATATCGGTGAATAAAAATCCAGTTGCTTCGTTGGGCTGTTGTTGATAATCAATAATTGAATCTCTTAAACCACCCGTGGCGCTGGCAACTGGAATATTTCCATATCTCATGGCAATCATTTGTGAAAGTCCACATGGTTCATACAAAGAGGGCATTGTAAACATATCACCACTTGCGTATAGCATTCGAGCAAATTTTTCATCATATTTGAGAATGGGAATTATTTTATTTGGATAGCGTTTTGCAAAATGACTTACTCTGTTTTCTATCTCAGTTTCACCTGTTCCTAATAAGACAAACTGCCAAGGTTGGTCAACTATTTTTTCAAGCCCATCTAACAACAAATCAAGCCCTTTTTGGTGAGTTAGGCGCGATACCATCGTTATGAGAGGATGTTGGTGACCGACATCCAGACCAAGCTGCGATTGAAGCTCAAGTTTATTGCGAACACGTTCGTACAACCTATCGGTACTGAATTGATAAGGCAATGAAGCATCTGTTTCAGGATTGAAGCTATCGACGTCAATACCGTTCAAGATACCCATAAGTTTGTATTCATGCTTTTGTAAATAATGTTCAATCCCACAGCCAAAGTGTGGCGTTGTAATCTCTTTGGCATAACCCGGAGAAACAGTGATAACCAAATCTGTGGCAGAAATACCCATTGGCAAGGGAGTAAATTTTGCCCAATCTGGTAGGTCCGGATCCGTAGTTGGATAAAATCCAAGCATGCTCATCGCTTCCTGAGAACCCCAGCCATTAAAGGGGAGATTATGGATAGAAAGTACAGTTTTTGTATTTTTAAAGAAAGGATCTTTTTTGTAATGTTGTTCCAGAGCGTTTATCGCCAAGGCGGTGTGCCAGTCGTTCGCGTGCAAAATATCTGGTTGCCAATCAAGATACTTTGCGGCTTCAAGTACCAATAACGAGAAACTGACGTATTTCAAACCATCCAGGCGCCAATCACCATGGTAAACTGGCGAATTGTGGTTAATGTATTCATCATCAAGCAAATAAACTTTCGTGTTGGCGATTTGTGATAAATAAAGTTCACATTGAAGATTGGTATCGTTTGTCAATTTAAAATTAAACGACCCAATCAGGTGATGTGGAGGGTTATATTCTCTCACCCGTGCATGAAAGGGCATAAATATACGCAAATCGAAGGACTCTGATTCAAGCCCATTTAGCGCAATAGGTAATGCCCCAGAAACATCACCCAATCCGCCAACCTTGGCAAATGGGGCAACTTCAGCTGACGCAAAAAGTACTTTGGTTTTATTTATCATTTTCATGTGTCCTTTCTAAGAACTGAAAGTAGTCTTCGTTAATGATTTGATCTGTATCCAAGCCAAGATATTCCGCTAGGAATTTTATTAGATGTGTTTTTTCAGTAGCATCCTGTCGACTCCAGGTGCGACTCTTAATTTCAACAAAATGGTCCATATTTGGTTTAATGATGGAATCAACGTTGATGAAGAACTCAACATTTTTGAACTTTATTAAGAATCTTCGACGGTTTTTTACGATTTCAAGTATTTCGCTTGGCTTGAAGTATTCGATATAAAAACGCAAACTATGAGTTGCGGGAGCGAAATAGCGGCTACGTGACAATAAGCCTTGCTTTATAAGTTCTCCACCTTCTGGATCACCTTCGCCGATAAGGGTTAATCTACTTCTAACGTTCATTAGTTCACCCTTGGTATTCAGAAACTCATCTTCCCGATAACGCAAGATTCCCTGAGATGGATCATCAAAAAAGAAATAAGTATCATATTCTTGGTAATGACGTTTACGCAATATTTTAATTTCAGCTTGGTCGAGTCGTTCAATAACAGATTCTGGGTTTTCAACGCGAACCTTGGCTTGAACTTCAAAGCTTTCTTCTTCAGAAGCGCCACCAATAGCAAGTAATTTAGAATGAACTGATTCCTCACGACTGGTAAGAAAAGCATCGATTTTTTTAGCAACAGGTTCTATCTGGCGAAATAGTTCTTCTTCGTCAATAGTCAACAATGATTGATTACGCATCAGCCATTGTCCTTCAACCATGACATCTGTCACATCATTGGCCTTACTTGCGTAAACGATTTGCGCGTAGATGTTTTCAGGGTCGCGTTTGAACTGGGGTCTATTATGAATAGGAGACAAATCAAGCAAGATTAAATCAGCACGTTTGCCAATCTCCAGACTGCCCGTTATATCCTCCATATGCAACACTTTAGCACCAATGCGGGTTACCATTTCAAGCACTTGTTTGGCATTTAAAACTGTGGGGTCACCAGCAACAGGTTTCGCAATAAGACTTGCGAGACGCATTTCTTCAAACATATCCAAATCGTTATTTGAAGCGGCACCATCTGTTCCAATACCAACATTTGCATCAACTTCCATCATACGCGCGATTGGCGCGAAACCAGAAGCTAATTTGAGGTTCGAGCTGGGATTATGCGCTATTCCAGTGCCGGCTCTTTGCAAGGTTCGTATTTCGCCATCGTCAACATGCACGCAGTGGGCAGCAATAAGCTTGGTATCAAGCATGCCAAATTTCTTTATGTAGGGCACGACAGGCATACCACTTTCTTTACGCACATTATCAACTTCATCGCTTGTTTCAGAAACATGAAAATGGACCACTGCGTCATACTTGAGCGCGATTTCAACAACTGCTTCAAGTACTTCGGATGGGCAGGTATAAACGGCATGAGGTGCAATTGCTGGAATGATAAGCGGATGACCTGTCCACTTTTTAATCAAATCAACAGATAATTCCAGTGAATCTTCATATGAACCCGCATCAGGCGCGGGGAATTTCATAACCGTTTGCCCAACAACCGCTCGCATACCAATTTCTGCGGTTGCCTGAGCTACTTCATCCTCAAAGTAGTACATATCATTAAAAGTTGTCACACCTGAACGAATCAATTCAGCACAA
>JAAZIH010000296.1 GCA_012800995.1 Chloroflexota bacterium | reverse complement strand
GCGGAACCGGTGGCAAGGCCTGTAAGGATAACGCCATCCGCTCCGGCTTCGATAGCTTCGTAGATAAGATCGTCAATAGATTGCTGGATGATGGGGCTGGAATGTTTGACGTTGATGTCAGCGAGCACACGGACATTCGAGCGCAAAGCTCGTTTTTTGCGCATTAAGTCTGCACACATATTCCACATAATGCCCGAAGAGTTCATACGCATTTCCACAAAGCTCTCCGCCCGGATGAAATCCAGCCCACAAATGCTGGCGATGCTCATTTCTTCGGTTCCACACGTCGCTTGCAGGTTCACACCAAGTTTGACGCTGGTTTTGCGCGCGAGATAACCCAGGACGTAGGAGAGCGCGATGACGGTTTCAAGGTCTGGCGAGTTGGCATAGGGAGCATCGAACATGTTTTCAACAATCGCTGTCGTGATTCCGCCTGCTTCCAGGGATTTCAGATCCTCCAGGGCAGCGTCAACGATCTCATCCAGGGTGAGGCATCCCTGTGGGGCTGTTGGCAGTGGTTTGAGATGAACCATGCCAATTATTTCTTTATAATCTGAACTCATACCAACTCCTATCTCGGTAACAAGGTGACCGTTAAACTTAATGTGCCTAAAGTTAAAATGGATATTCCCTTTTGCAATTCAGATTGATTATCCATTGGCAATTTCTCTAATCTTGGACAAATATTCAGCCATGTCCTCTCCGGCGTCTTCTTTACGCAGGATAATGCTGCCAAGGAATGCGCCATCCGCGCCGGATTCTTTCACTTCGCGCACGCGCTCAAAAGTGTGTAGCCCAACACCCACATAAACGGGTCGTTCAGTGCCGATGACTTCCTTTACATTGGTGACACAGTCCTTAAGCGTAGGATATTCCTTGCTATATTCGCTTTCGTCTCCAAAGCCCTGCATGTAGACAAAGCCATTGGCTACCTTCGCCAGTTCAAGCTCCTGCGGAAGCATGCTGCGTGTCACATAACTGGAGGCATAAAGACCGTGTTCTTCTAACTCCTGTCGTACTGCCGGATCCGTGATCCCAATCAACAAGACCTGGTTTTGATTGATCTTGCGCATGAAGTTCACAAACTTTTCAACCCCAATCTCCCGAACCGTATATTCGTAAATGTTGACAAGAAATTCCACCCCGGGAAGTTCTTCATGAAGTTGGATCAGGGCGTCCATGTAAACGTCATAATTGGCCTCATTCTTCAATGCGGCAAAAATACGCCTCTGCAGGTATTCGCTGTCGAGATAAGGATCGTGCCCTGGAAAATCGGCTTCAAGGATATCCACGCCATGTTCAATGAAGAATTTTCCTCGCACGTTCGATTCTTCCAATGTTGGGTAACCATTTGATAGATAGGCTATGAGTTTCATGTTTTTTCCTTTTATTTTTTATTTATTGTTGTTTGGCTTTGTGCCAAGCTGTTATTTTTATTGTTTACTTGTTTTCTAACGCGACGATTGCGTCCAATGTAATTTTACAGAGGAGAGCCTCCATCTTGGGGCGTTCAACGTCATCTAACATTCGATTTAGATTCTGTGAAACGGTGGCGAGGGTAATAACTGCGGTCTTAATCCCCATCAAGCGTCCAACGACCAACATAGCAGAAGATTCCATGTCAACACCAATTATCTTGAGATCAGCCAGTTGGTTCATGGTTTTGTCAGGATTGATGCCCTTCTCATTCGCAAAACGCGACGTTTTCATATCGGTATAGTATCCATCCATCGTGCATTGGACCCCATTATGATACTTGTAACCATTAAGAATCACCGCTTCGTTCAAGGCTTGCACGAGTTCAAAATCGGCAATCGCAGGATAGGATTTTTCCACGTAAAAGTCACTGGTGGATTCCCTTCTCATCGAGCCAAGTGGGATGATAAAATCTCCTACAAGACTATCATCCAACGACATCACTGTGCCCATGCGAATGCCTACCTCCATGCCGCACTCGTACATTTCTTCCATCGCGATTGCGGCGGAAGGAGCGCCGATTCCGGTGGATGTAGCCGTTATTCTAACGCCCTGGTAGGTTCCAGTAAGCGTGTTATATTCCCTCGCGAAGGCGACTTTTTCAACATCCGTCATCAAATTTTCAAAAACGTTGACTCTCCATGGGTCGCCGGAAAAGATGACATACTTTGAAATTTGTCCAGGGCTTGCTTTCATGTAAAGTGTTGACATAACTAACCTCTTTCTTGTTTTCTTTTTAATAGTTGGCCTAAGTCAGGCAGGTTTGTGGTACAGCCTTCTGCTTCCAGTACAAAGGAAGATACCAGCGAGCCATATTGACAGCACTCTTTGTAACTTAAGCCGGTAAAGTATCCATATAGGAATCCTGAAATAAATCCATCTCCGCCACCTGTCGTGTCGACGACATGCTCGATTTTCACGGCAGGGACTGTTTCGGAAGACCCATCCCTGGCGATGTAACGGGAGCCATCGGAACCGAGGGTGATAACCAGTACTTCCGCTTTTCCAATTGAAAAAACATCCTCGATGGAGTTCAACTCCATCAGCTCAACCAACTGTTCGCTTTCGGTTCTATTCATAAACAAAATCGCGCTTTCGCGGAATATTTCTTCCAGCATGTCAGGCGGAAACGCAGAGAAATCCCCTTTCATGCCAAAAAACAAGGGGATTTGGTACTTTCTAACCTTTTGCAAAAATTCCAGGTTGTCCTTGTATGATGCCACAGTCATCAACGCGGCTTCGCTGTTTTCGAACCAGGTGTCTGGATAAGGGGAGAAATACCTCTCATCCATTGCTCCGGGGTAAAAGGTGGTGATGTGTTCCCCCTCAGGATCCTGAAGCAAAAACGCTCTCGGGTTGGTTTCATCCGGGATATGGGTGATGGCATCCAAGGAAATCCCTTCTTCTTGGAGAAAATTTTTGAATCCAGAAGATTCAAAATCATCGCCAACGCGCAGTACAGTCAACACTTTGAGCCCAAGCCGGCTAAGCGCGACCGCGATATTCACAGAGCAACCGCCCCAAAAGGTTTTTGAACACGAACTGTTGGCAATCAGCGAAGTTTTTCCTACAACCGCGGGCGAGAGCAGTTTCAGCATGTGGTCGAAGCTGCTGTATCCGCTGACTATCAGATGGTATGGTTTCATTACTCAGACTCCAGCAGGTTTATAAGCTCTTCTGATGTCATAACTTGTCCCAGGTACTTGGCAATATCTTCCAAATGCACGCGATTGACAAGTTCAGAATTGGTGGCGACACAGTCACTCAACACAACCGGGCGATAATCCAGGTAGTGAGCATCGGTCACCGTTGCGCGGATGCAATTATTTGTTTTGGTTCCAACGATCACAACACGCTCTATCTTGTTTTCACGAAGAACCAGGTCGAGATCTGTCCCAAAAAAGGCACTGTAGCGGCGTTTCTTGATTTGGTAATCTGAATCCAACACATTTAATGATGGGTCAATTTCATCTCCGCCAGTCCCTTCAATGCAGTTCGGGCGCATTGTGACCAGGTTTCGGTCGTACTTACCGGCGCGGTAACTATGCCGTATAAAAATCACGGTTCGATTCGTCTTATGGAAATAGTCTACGACTTTTCCAATAACAGGTAAAACCTCTGCGTTTTGGGGATAATACACCAATCCATCAGGCTGAGTGAAATCCCTGACCATATCTACAACAATCAGTGCTGTCTTTTCCATAGTTTACTCCTACCAGTAAGTGCGCATTCGGTAATTCCTGATCTCGTAGGCTGAGTTGATTGCCAGGATGGCAATCATAAGCAGATAAGGAATGATGTCAAAAAGGGCTGAGATGGGTCCGGCAAATACGCTTAAGTTGATTGCCAGGGATCGTGCCAATCCGAAGATGAAAGCATACATCGCGCTTTGGACAGGCTTGCCCTTCCCGCAATAAATGGCAGCAATGGCAATGAAGCCACGACCAGCGGTCATGCCGTTGGTAAAAATGCCAAGCCTTTCATAAGAAAGGTTTAGCCCTGCCACAGCGCAACACAGTGCTCCAATCAGGATCGCCCACGTAGCATATTTGTTTGCCTGGATGCCCAGGCTGGTGGCCGCATTCGGGCTTTCTCCAATCACTCGTGTGTAGATCCCAAAGCGTGTTTTGTATAGGACAACTGAGGCAACAAAAATCATCAACAGCCCAATATACGTGCCTAACGGATGCCCACTCAGAATTGAGCCGAGAAATGGGATGTCCTTGATCAAAGGGATATCGAATCGGAAGTTAACCGGATTCACCCACTTGGCAGTCAGGTTCGGAACACCCATGTATTGCAGGATAAAGCTGGCAATAGCTGGCACGAGCATGTTGATGGCAAGACCGATGATAATCACATTGCCTTTCTTTTTTACGGCAAGATAAGCAAACACCAAGCCGATGACCGCGCAGACCAGTAGTGCTGAGAGATAAATGAGCAAGGTGTTCTGGGTATGTAATGCCACAAAGACAGCTATAAAAGATCCTGCCAGCATCATGCCTTCAAGGGCGATATTCAGAACCCCAGCTTTATAGGCAAACAAGCCTCCCAGGACACATAATAGGATGGGAGTGGTGTGGTAGACCATGTCGTAAAGGATTCTAGAGAGCAGGTTCATTCTTCTCTCCTTTCTTCTTGCTCAATTTTTCCAATAATCCAAAGCGCTCATTCAGGAAGCGGATGGACAGGAAGAGGATGATGATCCCCTCGATCACCGCGACAATTTCCTTGGGGATGCTGGTATACATGTTAATATTGTCCGCGCCAGTCTTCAACGCGCTGTAAAAAATCGACGAAATGATGATCCCAAGCGGAGAATGGCTTCCGAGGAGCGAGACAAGCATACCATCCCAACCCAGCCCGGTAACGCCGGAGAAGGACAGGGTGTACTTGTACTCCTGGCTCATCATATGCCCGGCTCCGGCAAATCCCGCGATTGCGCCGCTCACTAATATCAGCATAATGATCGATTTGCGAACGCGTAAACCTGTTGCTTCCGAGAACTCAGGGTTCTTGCCAATCGCTTCAATCTTGTACCCAAATTCCGTCTTTGTGTTGAGGAACCAAAGAATTCCAAAAAGCAGCAAAGCTATGAGGAAAAAAGGTGTTAACCTGGTGGAACCAAAACGAGTGAACATGGCTGACGAGTCGATCGTTGGGGTTGTGACATAACCAGCTCCTTGGTCGCGGAATGGACCTGAGGAGAGGTATTCAAGAATTGTCATCATGACATAGTTTAGAGTTAATGTCACCACCATTTCGTCCACACGAAAATACGCCCGAAGCAGGGCGGGTATTAGCGCGAAGAGCACACCCACAGAGGCGCCCACCGCGAACGCTACCAGCTTGTGCAACAAAGGATTGCCGATGTGGAGATAGGCGCCAACTAATCCCGCCATAAATCCACCAATAAGCAGTTGCCCTTCCACGCCCATATTGAATAATCCAGCCCTAAAGGTAATCGCGATTGCAGCTCCAGTGAGAAGCAAGGGCCCAGCCGCATGTAGGGTGTTGGTGAGTCCTCTGAGGGTGAAGAGGGACTTGCCAAACATTATCCCATAAGCTTCAAGGGGATTTTCGCCGATTGCCAGGATCAATATAGCGCCTATCAGCAAGGCTAAAAGCACCGGAAGGACAGAATTTAATATATTTCTTAAGGTCTCATTACTTTTCATAAACAACCGCCTCCTGTGGGATTGTGCCCGCCATCAGCAAGCCAATCTCAGTTTCGCTGGTTTCCAGTGGATCGACCTCTCCTAAAATCTTACCCTTGTACATCACCCCTATCCTGTCAGAAAGGCTCATCACCTCGCTCAGCTCGGACGAAATCAATAGAACTGCTCCCCCACTATTGCGGAAATCCAGGATCTGTTGATGAATAAACTCAATCGCCCCGATATCTACACCACGGGTTGGTTGACTGGCAATTAATAAATCCGGTTGCCGATTCATCTCCCGCGCGATAATCAATTTCTGCGCGTTTCCACCGGAAAGTTGGGACACGTTGCCCTCAAACTCCGCGATGCGAATTTGATAATGGTCTATCAGTTCCTGGCAATGTTGGCGTATTCTTTTGAAGTCAAAGATGCCATTCTTTTTGAACGCGTCCGAAGTAGTTGAGCCAGCGATGCTATTGGCGCTCAAACTCATTTCCTTACACAGGCCTTGCGCGTATCGGTCCTCTGGAATAATCGCAATTCCAAGCTTGCGTAATTCATCCGCCCAAAGGTTGGTAATTTCCTCGCCTTTATAGTGAACAGTTCCCCCTGTAGCCTCCATCATTCCGGATAAAAGCTTCACCAGTTCGCTTTGGCCGTTGCCTTCCACTCCGGCGATTCCATAGATTTCACCTTTCTTAATCTCAAAACTTACGTGATCAACCACAATATTTCCATAGGTGTTATTCGTGGTAAGGTCGTTAACTGTATATATGACTTCAGGACTCTCTTGGCCAATGTGATCATTCTGAACAGTAAGCAACACCTTTCGCCCTACCATCATTTGGGCAAGTTCCGCTTCGTTGGTCTCACTGGTTTTAACATTGCCAATGATTTGTCCTTTTTTGATGACCGTAACACTATCGCTGACCTGCATGACTTCACGAAGTTTGTGTGTAATCAGAATAATCGTTTTTCCCTGAGCTTTAAGTTCTTTTAGTTGAAGCAGGAGTTCATCAACTTCCTGGGGCGTCAACACAGAGGTGGGTTCGTCCAGGATCAGAATATCCACATTTCGATACAACATTTTTAAGATTTCAATTTTTTGTTGTTGACCCACCGACAAGTTTTCAACAACTTCATTGACATCCAGATCAAAACCATATCTTTTGATGAGCTCTGCGCATTCCTGCTGTTCTTTCTTGTGATCAACCAGGAACCTGAGCTTATCATGCGCGAGTTCAGTTCCAAGCAGAATGTTTTCATACACCTTAAAGCTTGGGACGAGCATAAAGTGTTGGTGAACCATGCCGATTCCATGCTGAATCGCGTCACGGGGAGAATTAAACTCGATGGGTTGTCCGCGCAAATATATTTCACCCGAAGTGGGCTCCAATTGCCGATAAAGCATATTCATTAGTGTCGATTTCCCAGCGCCATTTTCGCCTACGATTGCCTTGATTTCACCTTCCTCAACCGTCAGGTTTATCTTGTCATTCGCTGTGAAATCGCCAAACTTTTTTGTCAAGTCTTTGGTTTGTAGGATTGTACCCATTGTCACCGCCTAACTTCAAAAAAGGCGGCTTCGTCAATCACCGAAGCCGCCAAGAGTTCAAATTACTTAATCACAACGTTGGGGTACAACGCGGGATCAAATGTTTCGCCAACCTGAACATTCACCACCTTGATTGAACCGCTGCCAATGGCTTGCCGTTTGGCATCAACCTTGGCTTTGATCGCTGCCCAGGCATCTTTGTCTACAACGAATCGCTCGATGACGGAGAGATCCGTGATGTCAGTGGCTTTTGAATCGATACCAAAAGTTTGCAGATTATCCAACTTGTCCAGGGTGCCACCCACGAGCGCCTTCACAAATGTTTCTGCAGGAACATCTGTGAGCTTTAACACTGAGGTAAGAACATAACCAGGTTGTTGTTCATCCAAATTGGCGTCCACCTGGATGGAAAGTCTTCCAACTTCCTTGGCTTTGGAGGAAATGCCATCGCCCACGACACCCGCGACAGCAAAGACCGCATTGGCATTATTGTCGTAGAATGTGCCGGCTATGGTGCTTCCGAGCGCTGGATCAGAGAACCCCGCATCGTTTTTGGCGAGGTATTCATACTTCACGCCCAATTCTGTTGCGGCATCATTC
>JAAZIH010000009.1 GCA_012800995.1 Chloroflexota bacterium | reverse complement strand
CATGCAGCTTGGATTCGCTATTTTGTATCTAAGCGGAATGTCGACTATCTGGCATCTTTCACAACCTTGTTGGATACTGCCCTTGAAGAGCTCAAGAAAGCAAAGGTGCCTCAACTGCTTTCCCTTGGATTACCGGAGTGGTTTGGCAGACTGTTAGTCAACAACAGCTTCACTGTTCGCTCCCAAATCATTACGCTTTTTCTGGATGCCACAAATCATAGGGCACTCCCAGTCACTGGTAAGCAGCCAGAGAGCTCTTATACCATACGTCGGATGGCAGAGAAAGACTTAATGTCAGTTTTTGCCATAGACGAATATGCTTTCAGTCCAGAATGGCAATTAGGATTCCAGAATCTTAGAGCTTGTTTTATGGGAACAAACGATAGTTTTGTCGCGGAATATGAAGGGGAGCTCATCGCGTATTTAATGAGCGACCGTTTCTTCAGCAACCAGCATGTTTCCCGCCTGGCGGTACATCCAGAGCATCATGGCAAGCGCCTTGGACCTTTATTGGTAAACACCATGATTGAAAGCGCGCTGCTTACTGGCATTGAGCAATTCAGTGTCAACACCAACAGCAATAACAATCCGGGTATTCGTACCTATCAAAAGCTTGGCTTTGTGAAATCTGATCACACTATGCCTGTCTACGCTTTATCTGTATTAGAATAAGGCTATCCGTTATAATTTCGGAAATCAAGATAAGTTCAAAAGAGGTTAACCATGACAATTAGTGAACGTGAATTCATTCGTTCCCAAAAAGAGCAACAAAAGAAACGCACAAGGACAATTGTATTAATCATTTTGGCGGTGATCCTTATCGCTGTCGCTGTCTTTTTGATAAGCCGTATTCCCAAGAAAGGCTCTACCTTTGCTGCCGAATTTGGAATGAGCATTGGCGACCCTAATGCGCCAGTAAAGGTTTTGGAATTCTCCAATTACACTTGCAGCCATTGTAAAACATTTGCGCTAAACCAATCCGCGGACTTCATCAGGGACTATGTTGATACCGGTATGGTTTACTACACCTCCTACCCATACCCCTGGAATGAACAGGATATCACCTACAATGCCTCTTTGGCTGCCTATTGCGCTGCTGATCAAGACATCTACTTTGCCTATAAAGACCAGATCTTTTCAAAGGTGGTTGGTCCTAATGACCTGAGCGACGAAAAAATATTGGATTATGCCAAGCTTGCCGGCGCGGATATAAATGCGTTTGAAACCTGTTTGAATGATCCTCTCTTGGCTGAGAGAGTAGCGGAAACAAAAGCTCTTGCAGACAGTTACAATGTCCAGGGAACGCCAAGTTTCATTGTCAACGGAACACTCGCGTATGCGAACAACCTCAACCAGGCAGTTGAAGCAGCCATAAAAGCAAGTGGCAATTAGGCGTCTTTAACGCTTAGTTCTCAGCTTCAAGCAAGCCGAAAACAAAGCATAAACTTGAAAGGCGGTTCAAATATTGAAGAACCGCTTTTTGTTTTAAGTTTTCTATGACGAAGAATGAAACCGTCTCTCGTTCTGCGCGTCTAACAATAGTTCTCGCCATATTTAAGGCAGCTTCCGCAGCGTTATCGCCTGGATACACGAACACATTTGGAAATTCCGTTTCAGCCTCAAGTTTAAAGAGATAACTCTCCAGGTCCTCTAATTCCGTCTCAAAAAAACTGTCTTCAATCACAAAAAAAGTCTGCTCGGTATTAACTGCTGCGATAAAACCCATCATTTTTGAAAGATCAGCCTGACATTGCTTTAAGACATCAGCATGTTCTTTGTCAGTCATAAAAGCCCGCGCCATGCCCAATGCTGCGCTGGCTTCATCTATGGCACCATTGGTATGAATACGAGGGTCCGATTTGCTTATTCCAGACGCGCCAATAATATCTGTAAAGCCTATTGGATTACGTTTTGAATGTCTCGCCATACCTTCACCTCATCGTATTTAATTGTTTTCGTTAGGAATACCGGTGTGGATATACCATTCCGCAATGGTATTAAAACGATCGCTGGGATCATAGATGGGACCCACCGTTACATTTTGAATCGAATCTTTCACCGCGTAGTTATAGACTGAGAAAAAGAGCGGCAAGGACGGCAAATCTTCTGCAAAAAGTACCTGGAAATTTCGATAAAGCTTTACACGCAAATCCATGTCACTGATAACGCGGGCTTGTTCGATATATTCGCTCGCTGTGCTGTTAATCCATCCTGAATAATTTTGACCTGCACTAACCGCGGCTTCACTCCAAAACGGATATGGGTCCGGGTCTGGTGTTTCTGAAAAATCAATATCAATGAGCGCGGCATGATAGTTTCTGGACTCTAAATCAGCAATAAGCTGCTCATAAGGCTTGATGACGAGTTCAATATCCACACCCACAGCCTGCCAATTACGTTCAATGACGTTTGCCAGGCTCTGATATCGGACATCCTCAGGCACCAGTAGTTTAAACTTTATTGTCTGCCCATTCGAATCGCGTACCATGCCATCTTCACCAGCTACAAACCTTAAGCTCGCGATTAACTGGCGTGCGAGGTCGGGGTCATAGCGAAACTGCGTCTGTCCTTCATAAAAAGCCCAGCTATCTGGCAAAAACGGACCAATAGCCAAGACACCTTGACCCATCAAAACCTCGTCAATCATGCCCTGACGGTTCGTCGCTGCCATCAAAGCCTTTCGGAAATCCTTTTCTTTCAGATAAGGCGCTTCATGATTGTCGTTGTTCAGAAAAATGACACTCAAATGAGCTTCGCGACTGGAATACAAATTTAAACCAGGTTGAGCAAGCACGCGGTTCATCTCGTTCTGTGAAACAGAAGACAAACCATCCACCTCACCAGCCAAATAAGCCTGAAGCGCGGATTCACGATCATCGAAGTATTTGAAGCGCACAGTTTCGATAAAAGGTCTTCCCTCAAAGTAAAACTCATTCGCGACCAGTTCAATCCCCATAATTTTTGATTCTTCAACGAGCAATTCTGAAAACTTATAAGGACCTGAACCAACCGGCGCGAGCGTGAAAGGATGATCAATCAGCTCCTCCAAACTTTGAATTTGTAAAAGGTGCGAAGGCAAAATTTGGAAATTAAGATAATCGAAGAAAGCCGCAAAACTATCTTGCAATACAAATTCAATGGCATCATCGCCATGCACAATGACTTCAACATTTGGCCACAACTCGCGCAAATGGGGTGCGATATATGGGCTTCCACTCTGTAACAGTCCAACGGTAAAAGCTACATCATGGCTCGTAACGGGTACGCCGTCATGCCAGACGGCATCTAAATTAAGATAGAAAGTAAAATGGGTCGCGTCTTCCGAGATTGTCCAACTTTGAGCTAATTCGCCAACCGGTTTACCGCTATAGTCATGCTTTATGAGCCGGCTAAAAAGCAATCGGTCCACGTCCCGGTCAGGCTGGTTGTAATGATCCAACAAGGGATTTAAACGGGAGAAACGTCCCACCAAAGCTTCTGTATAAGTGCCACCGCTTATTGGACTTGGTTCTTGAACAACTGGAGTAACCGCTTTGGTTTGGTGAAGAATCAAAATAAGCCCAACCACTAACATGGTTAGGAACACAATAAGCAACTGCCAGCGAAATTGTTTCATTTTAGAAAAAAAGACGACTTTCGCGCTTGGCGAGTCGTCTTAATCCTCCATATAGAATTGTCGCTACGCCTTAAGTTGAGACAATAGCTACTTGGTCAAAATAACACTAAGCAATGCCAGTATGATGAACACAGCACTGAGCGTGATAGTAATGTAAAACATCACTTTTTCAATACCTCTGCGCTGGGTATAAACACCACCGGAATCGCCACCGGCCAGACCACCAAGACCAACACCTTTGCTTTGAAGCAAGATGCTGATAATGAGGACTATGGAAATAATGATCATCGAAATGTTAATTATCGGGTTCAAATCTGCCTCCTACAATGTGCAAATTACAATTATACCCAATGCTTTCGAATCGTCAACTTTTTTGGAAGAATTGT
>JAAZIH010000076.1 GCA_012800995.1 Chloroflexota bacterium | reverse complement strand
TGGCAAACAGGTTGGGTATATGGCAAATGAAATGGGAACTTGAAGATCTTGGGTTTAGATACACTGAACCCGAAAAGTATCGTGAAATTGCGGAACATATCACCGCTAAAAGTGATAAACGCCAAGCTGAGATTGAAGAAATCATTTACGAGATTGAAGAAATGTTGACAAAAGCCGGCGTAAAATCCAAGATCTTTGGTCGTCCAAAGCACATTTACTCCATTTATATGAAAATGCGTAACAAGGATAAGAGCTTTGATTCTATCCGTGATCTACGCGCATTAAGAATTATCGTTAATGATATTGAGACCTGCTATAAAGTGCTCGGAATTGTGCATATGAGTTACCAACCCATTCCAGGTGAATTTGACGACTATATTGCAGCAAAGAAAGAAAACAACTATCAATCCTTACATACCGCTATTATTTATAAAGATGGCAAGCCTTTAGAAATTCAAATTCGAACCTGGGAAATGCATAAAAACGCTGAATTCGGCGTGGCAGCACATTGGCGTTACAAAGAGAAGGATGCCCAGGTTTCTGTCAATTATGAGGCGAAATTAAGTGCGATGCGCAATTTGCTGGCTTGGAGTCAGGAGTTTGAAGACAATCAAGAACTTAATGAGCAGTTCCGTACAGATTCTTTCCGTGATCGTATTTATGCTCTTACTCCGCTTGGCGATGTAATTGAGCTCCCAGTTGGTGCGACACCAATCGATTTTGCTTATCAGGTGCACACTGATGTAGGTCATCGCTGTCGGGGCGCTAAGATTAACAATAAACTTGTTCCGCTGAGTTATACGCTGAAGACTGGAGATCAGGTTGAAATTCTCACTGCTAACCGAGGCGGACCAAGTCGTGATTGGCTTAATCCCAGTTTAGGACTTGTAAAATCAAGTCGTTCACGGACTAAAATCAGACAATGGTTCAAACAACAAGACCGTGACCAAAACCTCGCACATGGCAAATTGCTCATTGAAAAAGAATTCAAACGTCTTGGAATAAGCGATATTGATGTTTCAGAACTATCAAGGCAATTTAATGCAAAAAGCATTGACGATTTTTACACCGCCGTTGGTTATGATGACATCCCAATTACCCGGGTAGTTGCCAGACTTGGTGAGATGCGACAAGATAAACTTGAGGAACTGCCGCTTTTAGTTGAACAAGCCAAACGAGAAGAAAAGACTGATTCAGTGCATGTTATGGGTCTTTCTGGCATGCTTACCCAAATGGCAAGATGTTGTAACCCAATGCCAGGTGACTTGATTATTGGTTATATCACCCGTGGACGTGGTGTCACTATACACCGTGCAAATTGTCCTAACGTGCTCCGGGTGAAAGATGCTGAACGATTAATCAATGTTGATTGGGGTACTGCTCAAAAGACTTATCCTATCCCAATAAAAATCAGTGCATATGACCGCCAGGGATTAATGTCTGATATTTCAAATGTATTGTCCGGTGAACCAGCTCGTTTAATTGATTTTTCCATGTCATCAAGGCAGCATATTATGATAGTCAACATGGTGCTGGAGGTTCCAGATATTACAGCACTAAGCCGTATCTTAGCCAGACTAGAAAACCTACCAAATGTAATCGAAGCTATTCGCGTTTCACCGGGTTAAGCTAATTGACTTTACGGTTTATAAAACCTGCGGTAAAATGCCTTCGATTAAATAAAAATTGATAACTTTGGAGAACAGATTATGGCACCACGAGTTAGATGTCAATACCTTGATTGCGAATTTTTAGACGAACGCTATTGCAGCGCAGCTGCCATTGAAATCAACCCGGATAATGGATGTTTAACTTATCGTCCCACCGAAGATATTACAGTTGGTGCTGTCTGGGATGACGATGAAAACCTTGAAGACTGGGAAGAATTAGGCGATGATGACGAAGATGATGATCTTTGGGTGAGCCTTGATGATGAGGAAGAAGAAGACCTTGACGAGGATTACTAAAGCGGTAAGTCTTACTATCGATCAGCATTTTTACAACAAAAGATTATTTTGGAGGATATTATGACCCAATTCTACAAACCGATGATTGGACTCAATGTCTATCTTGAGCCAAAATTCCGTAAGGAATTAATCGAGAAGGTCTATGCTAATATCCCTGAGCTATCTGACGACATAAGACGCGATTTACTCACAATGACGAAAGAGCTTGTGAAGATTGCGGGTTTTCGAAACCCCATGTCTGCCCCACTACCATTACGTGTTAGGGCTGCTGAAGAAAAATTTGAAAAAGATTCCCGATTTACAAAACAAATACTGACATCTTGGGCGGATTTGCATAGAAATGTGCAAGCTATTGCAATGGAAAATTTGAAATCACTTGGATTTGAAGTTTCTGAAAAAGCACCTTTCTATGAAGACCCTGAGAATGCTTTTAGTGTCGGTTGGCCTAAAAATATTGATTACAATAAAGTACACGAGGCACTCTCAAATGATACAGAGAACAAACTAACTATTGATGAAAATGCGCTTTTGGCAATTTGGCTCACAGGCTACTTGCCTTAAACTACGCGCAATACAGGTGATTATGGAAGACGAAACAACATATACAACGACAATCGACCCGACGGTGCTCTACAGCATCGCCCGGCTTACTACAATTGGAACACCAGGCGTGAGCCAATTAGCTCCTATTACCACTGGTTTCAATAAAAGCTCGCAAGAAAACCAAGGTGTACGAATAAAACTTGAAGATTCAAAGTTGTTTATTGATCTATACCTTATTACTAAAGCTGAAGAGAATGTTCGCTTAGTTGCTGAAACGGTTCAAAATCGAGTTTCAAGAGCGATAACTGAAATTGTTGGCATGGAAGTTGCTAATGTCAATGTACATATTACTGATATTGATTTGAAAGCTGCATGACATGAAATCAAGAACCAAGGCAAGATTTGTTGCCTTGCAATCTCTTTACGAATTAGATCTTACTGAGCACTTATTAGGAAATGTGCTTTATGAAAGGTCGGAAGATTTTGGTTTATCCCCTTCGGAATACGATTTTGCCCAAATACTCACCAAAGGCGTTCTGGAGAATAGTGACAAGCTTGATTATTTAATTTCCGAACATGCTCCAGAATGGCCACTTGATCAAGTAGCAGTCATTGATCGCAACATATTACGAATAGCGCTTTGGGAAGTTGCTTTCTATCGAAAAACGCCCCTCAAAGTTGGGATTAACGAAGCGGTTGAATTAGCCAAACTATTTGGAACAGATAGTTCTCCAAGGTTTATCAATGGTGTTTTAGGCAGCCTTGCAGAAAATATGAACAAAATTTTGAATGCAATTTAACGATAAGGAAAAAATGATCATTAAAAGAAAAATCAAAATATTTTTGGTCAGTTTCTTTTTCGTATTAATGCTCAATCTCGTTGGATGTGGTCTGAATATACAACCCAAGGGTGTAAATCAGCCTGTGCCGCTTCCGC
>JAAZIH010000075.1 GCA_012800995.1 Chloroflexota bacterium | reverse complement strand
TATGACAGATAAAATTTTATTCGGCATCATTGGTGGCTCTGGTCTGTACGGATTTGAGGGATTAGAAAACAAGCAGACCATCGAGATTGACACACCCTTTGGCAAACCCTCCTCACCCATCGTGATTGGCGAGGTCAAGGGCCATAAACTGGCTTTTCTGGCACGCCATGGCATCGGGCACATTTATTCGCCCAGCGATGTAAATTACCGCGCGAACATTTACGCTTTCAAATCTTTGGGCATCCGCGCCATTGTCAGTGTCAGCGCGGTGGGATCCTTACGCGAAGATTACGCGCCCGGACATATCATCGTTCCTGACCAGATTTACGACAACACCAAAGGCCGCGAACGCAGTTTCTTTGGTGAGGGCATGGTGGTGCATGTCAGCACTGCTGACCCATTCTGCCCCTGTTTGAGCCAATTTCTGCTGCAAGCTTTGCGCGACCAGGGCGCGATCGTTCACGAAGGTGGCACGCTGGTTACCATTGAAGGACCCCGCTTCAGCACCCGCGGCGAATCGGAAACTTTCCGCAAATGGGGCATGTCCCTGGTGGGCATGACTGCCGCGCCTGAGGCCTTTTTAGCCCGCGAAGCTGAAATGTGCTACGCCACCATGGCACATGTCACCGATTATGACTGCTGGCATGTCAGCGAAGAAGCAGTAACCGTGGATATGGTGATTAGCACCTTGAGCAAAAACACTGCCACCGCGCAAAAGAGCCTGGTGCGCCTGGTCGAATTACTCGACAAAGCCCATAATGAAGGTATGGCATGTTACTGTGATTGCGAAAACGCGCTCAAATACGCTTTCATCACCAATCCTGACTATATTTACGAAGCAAAGAAACAAGCGCTCAAACTGCTAACGGAGAAATACTTCGACTAAGATTATGGCCACAAAAACCAAAGCACAACGCCAACCCAATTTAATGCTCATTGGGGCTTTGTTTGTTTTCTTTTACACATTCGTACTTTCGCTCGCGCCAGCCATCCGCGAACACTTCTCTGGTTTTTGGCTTGAGTGGCGTTATTTCATCCCTTTTGCAGCCTGGCTCGTTGGAACATTAAGCCTGAACTATGCGGTTAAACGCTTCCTGCCCAATCGCGATCCTTGGGTTTTCCCCATCGTTATGTTGCTTTGTGGCTGGGGCTTACTGACCGTCTGGCGCCTTTCTCCCACATTAGGACAAAGACAAATCATTTGGTATCTCTTGGCTTGTCTTCTTTTTTACATCGGGATTCGCCAAAAAGAACTTGTTACCAAGCTAAAAAGATTAAAATACCTGTGGCTTTTGTTTGGCTTGCTTCTTATCGGGCTGACTTTTTGGATTGGCGTTAACCCCAGCGGCACAGGCCCGGCAAGATGGCTGAATGCCTTTGGCGTCTACTTTCAACCATCAGAACCACTGAAACTCTTCCTTTTAGTTTACATTGCGGCTTTCTTCGCCGATCAGGTTAAGCCAAATACTTCCTTACTCTCAAGCATCTTGCCTACCCTAATCATCATCGCCATCACAGCTGTCATGCTTATGAGTCAACGCGACTTGGGCACAGCCGCACTCTTTTTAGGGTTTTACGTGCTCATGCTCGCGGTAAGCACGAACAGTCGCAAATACCTGTGGATTGTGCCCTTGCTTGCCATCACAGCCATTGTTATTGGCTATTTCACGCTTGATATCGTCAAGACACGTGTGGATATTTGGCTCAATCCGTGGCTCAATACATCGGGCAGTTCCTACCAAATCTCGCAAGCGCAAATTGCCATCGCCTCTGGTGGGCTCTTTGGAGCAGGACCAGGCTTGGGCAGTCCGGGCTTTGTGCCTGTGGCAGTATCAGATTTTGTTTTTACAGCCATAGCTGAAGAAACTGGGCTCTTGGGCACCTCCGCATTGCTCTTGCTATTCGCGATTGTCATCATCCGTGGTATCAATATCGCCCTGGCATCCAAAACCACCTACGGGCGATATCTCGCCTTTGGCATATCCATGTTCTTAGCCTTGCAAAGTTTATGGATTATTTGTGGCAATTTGGGTTTACTCCCTCTAACTGGTGTTACCCTGCCTTTTATCTCTTACGGTGGCTCATCTCTACTCACAAGCCTCATGGCTATATTAATCTTGCTAAAAATCAGTTCAGATTCAAGTACTATCCCTCTGCCCTATAAAACGCGTCAGCCTTATCATCGTATTGCTGCCGCTGTGCTTATTCTTCTCATTCTTATGCTTGGTTTTAACAGCACCCTGGCCATATTCAATCAGGAGTCTATCGTTGCCAAAGCGGAAAACACGCGTTGGTCAATTGATGACCGATATTCACCTCTTGGCAATATTGTCGACCAAAGCGGTAAGACCATCACGCGCACGATTGGTACACCAGGTGATTTTGAACGAGAACTGCTTGTACCCAGCCTAAGCACAACCATTGGATTTACGAATCCTGTCCTGGGGAAATCAGGTTTAGAACGTAGCCTCTATAAGTATTTGCGGGGTGTCGCTACCCGCGATGCTGAAACCATTGGCCAGCACCGCTTGCTCTACAACCAGCCTCCTCCGGGCAGCGATGTGAAGCTCAATATTATTCTTGATTTTCAAACAAAAGCAGATGAATTATTGGGTAATCATAAAGGCGCGATTGTGCTACTAAACGCGAAAACCGGCGAAATCTATTCGATAGCCTCCCATCCTTTTTTTGACGCGACCATAGCTGAGGACTGGGAAAGTTGGCGCCAGCGCGAAGATGCGCCTTTGCTTAACCGGGTTACGCAAGGTAGTTATCCATTGGGCACGCTTTCCAACATACTAACGCTGAACGCGCACTGGGCTCAACAAGGCAATCTGGGACATTATCCACTTATCGACATCACTAAGCCTGACCCCTATTGTGAAGCCGCGATGCAATTAACAGGCAGCGTCAACATGATTCAAAACGGCTGTAGCTCGAGTGCCACAAAGCTCATTGAAGACACCAGCCCTCTCGGTTTAGTCGAGCAGCTAAACAAATTTGGGATTTACGATATGCCGAGCTTGTCTTTGGAGCTATTCCAACCAGAGGACATGCCTGATGAAAACGCGTTCAACACCTTAAGAACGCATATTCCTGAAACCCGAGTCAGTCCTTTACAGATGGCTCTCATCGCGGCAAGTATCACCAACGGTGGCAGCAAAATTAGCCCCGCATTAGTCAACGCCTATCAAACTGAGGATGGAAACTGGAAAAGTCACACTGAGCCGAACCAGTCCTCTCAGGTTTTGTCCGCCCAATTAGCGAAGTCTTCGCGCGTTTTTCTTAGTCATCAATCGCAAACCATCTGGTATGCGATTGGACACAGCGTTCTGGAAGATAATCAGTTGATAACCTGGTATATTGGTGGAACAAATGACGAAACTTCCCCAACACCTTTAGCCATCGCCATCGTGCTTGAAGAAGACAATCCCGCATTAGCTATAAAAATAGCAGAAAGCTTACTCATCCCCCATATCAACGAGTAAGCTTTCGGTCAGCAATTTATTTAAATATTCAATCAGATTTTAATACGTAAAAACTTCCTCTTGCCAACCTGCAATACAGCAGCAGAGTTAATGACATCGGTCGGATCACCTACGGTCACACCATCCAACTTTACCCCTTGCTGTGAAATCACCCGACGACCCTCACTACGGCTCGACACCAAGCCCTGGTCAACCAAAACGTCCAAAACAGTATGCACGCCCGCTTCCAATTGAACTTCTGGCATATCATCGGGAATATCGCCTTTTTGGAAAGTCGTCACAAAGCGGTTTTCGGCTTCATCTGCCAGTGAATCACCATAAAACGCGGAAGTAATCGCGTAAGCCAGCTTCATCTTCGCGTCGCGCGGATGAATTGAGTTCGTTTCAAGCGCGCCCAGGAAAGTATAAAGCTCCTGTGAGGACCATTTGGTAACGAGCTTGGCATATTGCCCCATAACATGATCAGGAATGCTCATTACCTTGCCATACATATCTTCCGCGGTGGTATTAATAGGAATGTAATTTCCCAAAGATTTGCTCATCTTTTGCACGCCATCTGTTCCAGGTAATAAGGGCATCAAAATACCGATATTCGGGCGTTGACCATAACTCTGCATCACTTTTCGCGACGCGGTGATGACGTTGTAAAGCTGGTCAGTTCCACCCACTTGCACATCGGTATCCAAATGATGCGCGTCAAGCCCCTGGGTGATGGGGTAAAGCATTTCATGCAGATAAATTGGCTCGTTGGATTCCCAGCGTTTTTGTAAGCCTTCACGACTAAGCATTTGCTGAATGGTGAAATTGGTCAGCACGTTAAAGATTTCATGGTAGGGGATATTGTTCAACCAGTCGCCATTGTAAACAACACGTGTCTTTTCACGATCGAGCACTCTAAAAGCCTGTTCCTGATAGGTTTTTGCATTTTCAAGGATGATGTCCAGGCTGACCAGCGGACGCGATTTATCCCGTTCTGAAGGATCGCCAATCAGTGCAGTAAAGGTACCGATAACAAAAGTAACCTCATGCCCTAACTCCTGGAATTGAGCCAATTTGCGCAACGGTACTGTGTGACCAAGGTGCAAGTCAGAAGAGGTTGGATCAAAGCCACAATAAACTTTGAGTGGCACACCAGTCTTATCTGATTCGATTAAGCGCTCACGGAGTTCATCTGCCATCGCGTCAAAAACTTGTTGGTCACCATATTCCGCGCCACGCATCAAATAATTCACTCGCTCATCAATGTTCATTGCTACCTCCATTTTACTGACCCTGTATTTCGGCGTAAGGTCAGCGATTTCATGCCTAAAATTTTACCACTAACTGAGTAAATAAATAAAACCACCCCTCGAAATCAACAATTATTCTCGGGGTAGTTCGTGTTTATAAACGCGAAAGCTTAATCTTCTTTTGTCTCGTCCTCAGTTGCACTGTCGTTTTCTGATATATCATCAAGACTTGCTTCTTCGATCAAATCGGAAGCCGCCTCTTCGCTTTCTTCAAGTTCTTCGGGCATTTCGCTCAAATCCGCATCCAGACTGTCAAGTTCCTGTAATTCTTCGTCCAACTCTTCATCAAGCGCGTCATCCAAATAAGCTTCATCATCTGATACTTCTTCGCCAAGCTCATCAGATGCTTCTTCACTTTGTTTTGGTTTAAAAACAGTATGGCGAAGAACAAGCGCGATAATCGCTAAAATCATGACCACTAACATCACTGTTTGATTGATATTGACGCCACTCTTGCTCAACGAAGGCACCAGGCGCACAAATTCCAGTCCAAAACGAATGGCGGGATACAAAACGAGATAAAGCAAGATAGTATCCCCTTTATAGAGTTTCTTTTTATAAAACCGATTGATTATCAACAAGGCAATGGCAGCTAAGATGTTTAAGATCGATTCGTATAAAAACAAGGGATGGTAATGGGAGATTTTTTCAAAACCAGGGTAACGGAATTCAGGATCAATCTCAATCGCCCAAGGCAAATTCGTTGGCTTACCATAGAGTTCCTGGTTGATAAAGTTGCCCCAGCGACCGATACCTTGCGCTACAAGCAGTCCAGGCGCAATATAATCCGCCCATTCCAAAAAGCTGATTTTTTTAACTTTGGTGTAAATAAATAATGCTAAGGCGCCACCAATTACACCACCTGGGATACCCAATCCACCTTCCCAGATTTTGAGAATGCGCAAGGGCTCTCTAAAATAATCCGCGGTCGTAATGCCATCGAAATAACCTGGCGTAAACACATGCCACAATCGCGAACCAATAATGCCACCAATCAAAAGCCATGGCATAACATCAACAACGATTTCGGGGTCCTTACCATCTTTCTTGGCGCGCCAGGCTGCAATCGCGGCAGCAACCAAAGCTCCCAAGATAATGATTAAGGCATAATAGCGAATTTCAAATTTCCAAATCGTAAAACCAAAGCGTGGATCCATATCAATGTCCTTTCTATATCAGCTCAGGGTCACGGGATTTTGCTTGTTTCCAAACGGTGACCATCCGCAGAATTGCTGTCAGATGTGCGAGCACTGCAATTATAACAAGAGCTAGCAGAATAATACCAAATAAAAGCCCTACAATCATCACAATTGAACGTTCCACGCGTGTCATCACGCCAACTTTTGCCTCAAAACCCAAGGCTTCCCCGCGGGCACGCGTATAGGACACTAAAACCGCGCCACTTGCTGCTGCGAAGCTGAGCATTACACCCCAAAGATGCCCTTGTTGAAAGAACATATATAGAATAGCGGCATAGATGCATAATTCACTGTAACGATCAATCACCGAGTCCAAAAAAGCACCAAATTTCAAAGTTTTTCCCGAAAGGCGTGCCATCGCGCCATCAACTGCGTCCAGCGGTGCCATGAGCAACAAAACGATGCCACCCCACACTGGCATGCCCAAGGCAACCAAAACTGCTGCGGCTATAGAACCCACTAAACCCAGCAAGGTAACCGCGTTTGGCGTGAGTCCAATCTTCAAAAGGAACCCGGCTACCGCATCCAATACGCCTTTGAAAAGCTTGCGGAGTAGCAACTCTATGCTAAATTTTTTCTTTTCTTTTCGTTCCATAGCTTATGCCACGTCTTCGTCTTCCTGAGCTAAAATTTCTCGTTCGCGTCCGCCACTCTGCGCTTCACCAATTATTCCACGTGCCTCTAACTGATCAATCAGCCACGCCGCTTTTGGATAACCTATGCGCAACTGGCGTTGCAGGAATGAGGCACTGGC
>JAAZIH010000295.1 GCA_012800995.1 Chloroflexota bacterium | reverse complement strand
ATTTACTCGAAAACAGGCACCGACAGCGCGCTAAGCATTTACCTCAACAGCCAGCAAGCTTATTGGAAATCGGGCATTGTGGTCACCTTGCATGACCCCGATCTCGTTGAACGCGCGCGTTACGAAATACCATAAGGATAAGCGTATGTCACAAGCACTTTACCGAACCTGGCGGCCCGCCCTGTGGGAAGAAGTCGTTGGGCAGGACCACATCGTACAAACCCTTAAGAACGCCATTGCCATGAACAGAATTGGCCATGCCTATCTCTTTGCCGGACCGCGTGGCACAGGCAAAACCACCAGCGCGCGCCTTTTGGCAAAAGCAGCCAACTGTCTGGCGGAAGATCCAGCCAAGCGACCCTGCAACGTTTGCGACAACTGCGTGGCGGTGAACGAAGGGCGGTTTTTGGATCTCATCGAGATTGACGCCGCCTCAAACACGAGTGTGGATGACGTGCGCGAGTTGCGCGATAAGATCAACTTCGCGCCATCCCAGGGCAAGTACAAAGTCTACATCATCGACGAAGTGCACATGCTCTCGACATCCGCGTTTAACGCGCTACTGAAAACGCTTGAAGAGCCGCCCAATCATGTTATTTTCATCCTGGCAACGACTGAAATTCATAAAATCCCGGCGACGGTGCTCTCGCGCTGTCAACGCTATGAATTCCGACGCATCCCCGCGCCTGTTATCGTCAAGAAACTTCAAACGCTCACCAAAAAGGAAGGTATTGACATTGAGCCCGAAGCGCTCAATCTCATCGCCCGCCAGGCTACTGGCGCTTTGCGCGACGCGATTTCGCTGGTCGATCAGCTTTCCTCAATCGCTAAAAAAGTGACCCTGCCCATCGCGCAGGACTTGTTGGGCACCGCCACCAATCAAGCCGTCATTGACTTAACCGACGCGATTATCAAGCAAGACCAAAGCCGTGGTTTGGAAATCATCCAGACCGCACTTGATTCCGGTGCGGATTCACGCCAGTTCGCGCGCCAAACCGTGGAATATTTGCGCGATTTGCTCATCATCAAATTAGGCGTTGGAAAACAGCTTGAACTCACCCCTGAAGTCCGCGAGATAATGACCCAACACGCTGACAGCATGCAAACCGAGCAGCTCACCAGCATTATTGAGGATTTCAGCAAGGCGGCAACCGACCTGAAAACCAACTGGCATCCGGGCCTTGGGCTTGAACTGGCTTATGCCAGCGCGATTTCATGGCAGGTTGCGACTTCCCAAACGATAGTCGCGCCCACCGCGCAAGCCGCTCCAACAATCACGGGCCCAGCTTACGCACCCCCTGTTGCCTCCGAAAGGACTGTCGAGACACCTGCCAAAAAACGCGCAAAACCTATTAGCAACAAAACCGAGGCACAAAGCCTTCCTTCCGAGACAGAAGCAGAAGAAGAAACAGAGACGAGTGATATTAAACCTGGCAGCGTGGAACTCACCGAAGAAAACCTGCTCGCACAGATGGACAAAATTAAAGGCTCAATCAAAAGTCGTAATTCTTCAACGGTTGGTTTGGTCAATTCGGCACGAATATATGTTTTAGACAAGCAAACCGTTGAGTTAAATTTT
>JAAZIH010000294.1 GCA_012800995.1 Chloroflexota bacterium | reverse complement strand
GCGCTGATTGACTACCTCATGCAACGCTACCCCAAACAATTAACCGGAGTGGATACGACCTTGATGTTGGGAATATTTATTGGCTTGGCGATGCTCTCATTCTTTTTAGCGATTCTGTCTAAAGATAAGCGGGGGATGACCTATGGGCTTTACGCTGGGCTGGCATGCATGGTGGTTTGTGGCTTGATTTTGTTCCGCAATTCGCTGACTTTGGTGCCGCTTGTGGGAATCATGGGTCCTTTGGGTGGGTTTAATGGCGCTGGATTGGGCGAAATGTTCAATCGCAGTCGCGAGGCAAGAAAAAAAGAACGCGATTTATAGCGTTCTTTCCATAGTTTAATTCTGTGTACTGAAAAAAGGGCTTTTAATGAAGCTCTTTTTCTTTGTTTGCTTTACTGGTTGGCAGCCAGGGCATTTCGGGGCCTTCCACGCCTAAATGTTCCGCCAGCGCGGCGCGCATCGCGGTTCGGTCGTCCCATAAATATTCTGTTTCGATAAAGCACATTGATTGTTCATGCCCCTTGCCTTGCGCTACGATGGTGTCACCAGGCTGGGCGAGTTCAATCGCCTTTCGAATGGCATCGCCACGGTCTGGCACACGGTAAAAGTTGACGCCTTCAACGCCGCCAGCTTCGATCGCGGCTTGTGCCATGTCTTCCAGAATGGCATCCAGCGACTCGGTGCGCGGGTCTTCCGCAGTCAAAATGGAAATATCCGCGCCTTTAATGGACACTTTTGGCATCATGCGTCGTTTTTTGCGGTCACGCAAGCCGGCAGAACCATAAACGGTAATCAGCTTGCCGGGGGTCATCAGGCGGATGGTCTCCAAAGAGCGTTCCAGCGCGTTAGGGGTGTGCGCGAAGTCAACAATGGCGGTAAAGTTCTGTCCCATGTTGATGACTTCCATACGTCCGGGAACAGGAGGCAAGTTTGAGATGTGTTGCGCCGCTTGCGCGGGGTCCAGCCCGAGACTAAGCACGGTCGCCGCCAGAGCAGCCAGGCTGTTGGACACGTTAAAAATGCCAATCATGGGGCTTGTTACCGGGAAGGACTGCTTGCCGATATGCGCGGTAAAGCGGAGTTGTTCCGGTCGGTTGTCAATTTCGCTTGCCCAGATGTCCGCTTCGTTCAGGCGACTGTATGAAACGAATTTGCCAGGTGCCAGGCGTTTTGTGTACGCGTAATGTTCATCATCTTTGTTCAAGACCGCCAGGCGGGGATTGCCAATGCGTTTACGTGGGGTTTGAGCCAGGGCTTCAACCAGGAGCCCCTTGGCATGCACGTAGGCTTCCAGCGAGCCGTGATAGTCAAGATGCTCGTGGGTGATGTTGGTGATGACGGCAATGTCAATATCAGCGGCGATGACACGTCCTTGTGCCAAACCATGCGAAGTCGTTTCGAGCACGCAATGCGTCATGCCTGCATCGACCATCATGCGCATATAGCGTTGGATATCGGGGGAGTCGGGGGTGGTGACATGGAAGCCGGTATCCAGAGCTTGATCACCGATTAGGGCATTAACTGTCGTAATCATGCCAGCTTTAACGCCAGCTTGAATGAGCAGGTGATGAATCATCGAAGATGTGGTGGTTTTGCCATCGGTACCGGTCACGCCAATCACACGTAACTTGCGAGCGGGAAAATCCAGTAGCGCGGCAGCGATATGTGCCAGAGCGACACGCGGATCGCCTTCAATTTGTAGCCAGGCGATGTTCAATCCTTGTGGTTTGGGCTGTGTGCTGACGATGAGGCGCGCGCCATTTTCGATAGCATTGGGAATGAATTTGCTGCCGTCAAAACTGTCGCCTTTAATAGCGACAAAGGCGTATCCGTTTTTTATTTGGCGCGAGTCCGCGCTAACACCACGCAAAAGGACGCGTGGTATGTCTGAAAGGGGATTAACAGGGATATCACGTAGGATAGTGTGTAAATATTTTGCCATATTATCTTTTTTTCTTTTTCTTTGCTTGTTTGCCTGCCTGGTCGAAATCTTTAGAAGCTAAGATAAAGCCAATCAATAGCGAAGTGCCACCAACTGCTATCAGGATGGGGCCGATGTACTCGGCGAATGATGCTTTGGTTTTTGTTTCGACGACGGGAATGTTTATCTTGAAGTTATGTTGTGGTGAGATGGGGTATATCGTGGGGTCAGTGCGCAAATCGCTTAGACCAAGGCTTACCGTGGCACTGCTGGTTCCCAGGCGTGTGGCTTTAATACGCCAGCTAATGACCGTGGCACTGTCGCTGATGGGTTCCAATTGACGACTCTTGGTGCTTAACACGAGGCGTGTGGGTGAAATAAGCGTGTCAATGGCTACGCCATGTTCCAGGATTTTCTTCATGTTTTTATCGGGCACAAGTTCCAGGCTGATAAGGCTTTCTTCGTTTATGAGAAGTTCTGAGGGATATTGCAGTGTTGCGCTAACATAACCATTACTATTTGCAAGGCGGTCATGAAGTTCTGTTCTTTTAATACGAAATTCTTCCGTGGAGTCTGTGTTGCGGTAAATGATAAGGCCAAAGATAAGCAAACTAATGCCAAGCACGATGAGGATAAGGTAGTAAGGTTTTTTCATTCAATTCACCAAAACAGAATAGATTTGACCTAAAGATGATATCACGGTAAGGGGGATTTTCAAAATATTTTGGAAATGACTGAGTTTTAAAACTTAAAAAGACGTGTTGTTTGTAATCATTCAGATAATTACTCAACTGAATCGCTTGCCCCTTAAGCAGCTTTGGGATAACATTAAGCCATGCCAAAAGAGCCCAAACCCCAGCCTGAAAAATCGCGTGAACGCGAAATATTAAG
>JAAZIH010000293.1 GCA_012800995.1 Chloroflexota bacterium | reverse complement strand
ATAGAAACGCACACACGTCCGGTTGGTGAGTCAATAAAGCGCTTATAGAAGATATACACCAGCACTAAAATCAGCAAGGCGACCACATAAAACCTCAAGCGTTCACTTGTAGGATCGATAAAGGCAGGTTTTGGGACACCCTGCAGACCAACATCAGCGCCAGTCAGCTTGATCATATCGGAAGACATGACGATGATATGGAACATTGAAGCCATGCCAAGTGTAACCATCGTAAAGGTAACACCCTTAACGCGTGGCAAAACAATGCTAAACAAGAACGCCTGCACAAGCGAAGTGCCAACGATAATCAGCAGAACCTGCCACAAAGGTAAGCCCAAGGTTTTTAAGGCGATACCGGTTGTATAAGCCGCTACAGCGAAGAACATCGTATGCCCGAAACTCATTAAGCCGGTAACACCAAAAAGCAGGTCATAGCTCAAGGCAAAGATGGCGAGAATGAAAATTTCAATACCAATGCCTTCCAAATGTTTCGAGAAGCTGCCCTGATTGTTCCAGACTGCAACTGGGCTTGAACCTTCAAAGATTCCAATGATGAAGGGAAGCACGAGCATCACTGCAAAGAAAATCAGAATGCCCTTATTTCGACTTAGGAATGATTTGTTTGTATTCATGGCTTAGTCCTGCCTTCCCAAAAGTCCGTTTGGCAATATGAGCAACACAATCACCATCAAGAGCATGGTGGATGCTGGAATAATTGCCGGGGTAGGTTTAAAGATAATATCGGTGAAAGGTATCGGGATACCAATTTGACCGTATTTGATCATAAATTGTTGAATCAAGCCCACCATCAGCGAGCCAAGCGCCGCACCCGGATAACTGGTGAGGCCACCAATCGCCAAGGCAATCAGCGCGTTGAGCAAGAACTTCTCACCCATTGATACCGAAAGCCCATAAGATGGCGCGGAAAGTACGCCACCCAAAGCTGCCAGGCCTGCGCCCAAAGCAAAGACCAAAGTAAATACGCGTCTCACATTGATTCCCAAGGCTTCAACCATATTACTGTCTTGCACACCAGCCCGAATGATCATGCCAATGCGGGTTTTCTTGAGTAAGAGCCAGACCAAAACCAAAATGACCACACCTACGATGGGCAATACGATTTCATCGTAAACCCGGACTCTGCCACCCAGAATCAATATCGTTGAACAATGATGCGTAAACACGTCCTTAATCGTTGTTGCTGGGCAAGCTCCACCACTTCCTCTAAACATTTCCGGTTTGGGTATTACAAATTCTGGCATGCCCCAAATGGCTTTCACCAATTGCATACCAATTGTGCCAAGTCCCAGGGTCAGCATGAGCTGGTAAACCGGTCGGCTGTAAAGAGGTTGAATCATGGTGGTTTCCATCAACGCGCCCAGACCCACCCCACTGAGAACGGCAACAATTGCCGCGATCATAAACAACCAGTTGGTGTTCATATTCATCAGCCAATCCGTCAAGGGAGTGTTAAATGCCATGATCAACGTGCCCAGGATGATCAAAATAGCAAAGACACGCCATTTCTTCCAGTGCAAGCTATGCTGTCGATTTTCTTTGTAGCGTATCAATGCCAGACCAAATGCCAAAACCGCGCTCATCAATAAGCTGCCATACAGCGCTACCATCGGGGGAATGCCCTTGGATTCCGCCGGACTAACCGGAATGCGAATACCTTGGTCAGCCATATAGGAAAAAGAAATGGGACTCTGTGAGTAATTGTCCAGTTCCCACATCGCAATGGGATAACGGGGAAGAATTAATACAGCCAGTACGACCGAAAGTACAATCAAACCCCAACCCAGGATTTTCTTCTTCTTGGCATCCAGTTTGATTTTATCTGCCAGGTAATCCCAAAGGAACCTAAGCGCGAAGCCAGCCATCAAAAAGAGGATTAGCGGGGTGATATCAACAAAAGTATCCGGTCGCACAAAAACTGTCCAACCGATATACGCGCCAATCATATATAGCGTTCCCTGTGCCAGGTTGAGCACATCCAGCAAACCAAAAATCAGTGAGAAGCCAGCAGCGACAAGGAAAGTAACTGAGCCAACCGAAAAACCACGTAAAGTGGTAATCAGCAAATCACGGGGTTGCATGCCTCGTCCTGCAAGCACCAGGAAAACGATAAAGGCAGCTATCAGAAGAATTCCAGTAATGTTAATTTTCTTTTTCATCTGTTCCTCCTATCAAGCAACGCCCAGATAGCGATGGATTTTTGCATGATCATTAATCAATTCTGCCATCACACCGTGATCAACACTTTTGCCTTCTTCAATAATGACGTAATAGTCAGCCAACTTACTTGTCACCAGAAAGTTTTGATCCACCAGAATAACGGTGCTTGTCTTGGCAAGTTTAGCGATAACCTCGATTAATTGCTCAATGATAACCGGCGCTAAACCCTCACT
>JAAZIH010000292.1 GCA_012800995.1 Chloroflexota bacterium | reverse complement strand
CGAGGTTAAACATCGCTGTGGTTTTTCCTCCAGCGCCAACAAATGCCACCGCTGACTTATTTTCTATGCGCAAGGCTTCATTAATCTTCATAACTACTCCGTTTTATTAAATAAATCATTCAGCACATCGCGTACTGAGCAGCCTATGATTATAGCCTTATCCGAGATTTTATAACAGGCTTCTTTCTTGCCTCTTGGATCAATATCCGCCACCTTAGTCCATTTTGGCAAAGTAATGCCCTCACGGATTAGCCCACGTACGACCCCGGATATCTTCGAGACGATGACATTATCGCCAATCTTCCCAAGCACCTGACCTTCCTGCACAGCATCACCAATTTCAAGCCAGGCTTCAAACATGCCAGCATCGGGTGTGTATACAACCCTTTCAAGGCTATAGCCATGCACAGGTGCTGGCTTACCGGTATCGCGTTCTGGTTCTCCATCATAAATGGCTTTGCCAAGATTCTCTCCCCGGTTGGTTTCAATCACCGCATGACAATTCTCTCCGCCAACAAATCCGGGACCTAAGCCGATCACTGGGATTGAACTCGGGTTACCAAGATCAGAATGTCTCTTTAACATGCGTCCGTCAACGATCGCAAAGACTGGTAGAGAATCGATGATTTCCAAATCTGGATCAACGCAAACAGCGACTTTACCACTCTCTAAATTTTTTTCTACTTCTAATGGTTCGGATGCCAGGCGCGCGGAAATTTCTTCCACCTGAACAGTGCCTTCATAAACCGCCTCAGCAAATGCTACCTTGCGGCGCACGACCAAGGGCTGGGCTAATTCAGCTACGATAACTTGCCACCCATCACGATGTAAGCATGCCGCAACTCCACTTGCCAAATCCCCACCACCACGAATCAAAACACGTTTTATTTTCATGTTCAAAATTATACCCTGTCAATTCAAAAGTCCTGCAATCTTATAAAGATTTTTTCAAAAATGTGCTCATAACAAAGACGAGCTATAAGCTTTCTTCTTCCAATTAAGTTCTTAGTCATTTTTTGTTAAAATCAAACTTTCTGAAGGGCTGTCATAATCTCTGGTTACTGATGGAGGTGTCATAATCGCTGACTAACAACACAAGCTTTCCAAAGGTGAGAAGCCAGCACATGGTATCCACTCCAATCCCCGAGTTGAACCGCAAGGTGATCCAGAAAGACGGGTGGTATGAACCTGATTTTATCATCAATTCCTCTGGTGGTTTTGCTTAGATGCGCATAGGGTGATTTGCGCTCTAATGCCGAATGGCGTCTGACGACATTGTAGTAATAAAGATAATTCATAGCTTCAAAGAAAAAGTCCTTTTTAGAAGCGATGGATAAGAGCCGGGGAACGTAAAACTCCTCGTCATCAGTGCGATGTGAACGTTCGACATGGGGGTTGTCTTCAGGATGACCAGGCCGGTTCTGTATGAATGTGCAGCCAAAATCAGAGAGCAATTTTCTCAACTCATAGATTTTGAACCAGGACTTGCCGCCAAACTCCTCACCTCTGTCCACAGTAAAGAAGATGTGGGATTGAACGCCATGAGATCTAAGCCATGAAAGCACCCAGAAAATCCACGCCAGTCCATTGGTCCAGCTTTTCTCGTAACTATAGCCGATAAGCCTGAACCGGGAATGGACATCAATGGCAGTCCACTGATACAAAGGCAGGTTTTGGGTATAGATATGATGGATTTGCTCCATAGAGAGAGCTTTTTGGTCAACGATATATTTAAGGTCAATCTGAACCACTTCAAATGCTTTGGCTGAATACCAGTCCACAAAATGGCGTTTGGTCTTATTGG
>JAAZIH010000074.1 GCA_012800995.1 Chloroflexota bacterium | reverse complement strand
CTTCCTGGTTTCTGGAATTTTTTCATCAGGGTTTGTATTTCCCGGAATTGTTTCATCAAGCGATTAACATCCTGAACATTTTTACCGCATCCTGCTGCAATTCTCCGCCGTCGACTGGCATTTAATATGCGCGGATCTCTTCGCTCTGCTGGGGTCATCGAGCCAATAATCGCTTCAACCCCTTTTAGCTGGCTATCCACCTCATGTGGGTCAACTTGTTTGGCGACCTGCCCGAATTGCCCAGGTAACATGCCCATAACCTGCGATAGCGGTCCCATCTTCTTAATCTGTTTGAGTTGCTTGGCGAAGTCTTCCAGCGTGAACTGTCCTTTTAGCATTCGTTCAGCGTCTTCAACCGCGATACCTTCAGCATATGCCGCTTCGGCTTTCTCAATCAAACCTAACATATCCCCCATGCCCAGGATACGTCCACTTATCCGCGCGGGGTCAAATACTTCCAACGCATCCAAGCCCTCACCCGTACCGAGGAATTTAATCGGCACACCGGTAACTTCACGAATAGAAATGGCCGCGCCACCACGCGCGTCACCATCGATTTTTGTGAAAATCAAACCAGTAATGCGCATCACATCGCGAAAACCCTCCGCGATATTCAAGGCTTCCTGACCTATCATTGAGTCAATGACCAGCAATATTTCATTGCATGGCACAGCCTTTTGAATGCCATCAATTTCCTGCATCAAAAAATCATCCAGTTGTGAGCGGCCAGCGGTATCGATAAGCATCACGGTGTAACCACCACGCTTGGCTTGATCATAAGCTTCTTTCACAATCTTGACTGGTTTTTCGCCTGGCAGTGTAAATACCGGAACACTTACCCTTTCGCCAAGAGTTTGGAGCTGCTTGATAGCGGCAGGTCGGTAGATGTCCGCCGCAACCATCATCACCCGTTCTCCATCAGCTCTCAGCCTGCGAGCTAATTTTGCTGTAGCTGTCGTTTTACCTGAACCTTGCAAACCAATCATCATGATAATGTGAGGCTTTTCTCCACGTAAATTGAGCGGTTCAGCCTGCCCAAGTGTCGCAATCAGCTCTTCGTTAACAATCTTCACAACCTGCTGAGCAGGATTAAGCGCTTTCGATACTTCCGCGCCAACGGCTCGCTCTTTGACACGGTTCGTAAATGACCGCACCACACCATAGTTGACATCAGCTTCCAGCAAAGCCAGGCGCACCTCGCGCAAGGCGATTTCGACATCCTTTTCGCTCAATTTGCCTCGTCGGCGCAAATTGTTAAATACCGCGGTTAATCTATCGGATAAATTCTCAAACATGGCATCTCCAAGTAGCTTATAAATCCAAATAATACCTTATTTCCATTTTTCCTGCGAATCATCTTCAATTCTTCTATCTCTAAAAAATGGCTCAATATCAGCTATCCACAACCTTATGCAGGCTTAAATTCAAAGTTCGGCATCTGCTCGGTATTGCTTTTGATACTAACTTTCGATCAATTCCCATTAAATTGGATAAGAGCCGGTTTCATTAATTGATAATCAGTCATCAACAAAAGTGAAACCATTAGACTGATTTAGTGTTCTTTTATTATAGATACGAGGCATAAAATGACAAAAGTTGCAATCATCACTGATTCTACCGCCGCCATTCCCCCTGACCTTGCAGCGGCACTTAATATTACTGTTGTTCCCCTTACCGTCAACTGGGATGGGCAAACCTTGCGCGATGGCGTTGACATTTCTTATGAGGACTTTTATTCTCGCCTGACCAAGTCAAAAACTCTACCCACAACCTCCCAACCCAGCACTGGCGATTTCGCGCATGCCTATGAAGACCTTTTGAGTAAAGGATACGATGTTTTCGCCCTTTTAATCTCAGCGGGTATTTCCGGAACATGCGATTCTGCTCAACAGGCTTTGGCACATTTTCCTGGCAAGAAAAT
>JAAZIH010000073.1 GCA_012800995.1 Chloroflexota bacterium | reverse complement strand
TCGCGTTACTATCGTGATGAGTTAGGACGGGCTAATCAACGTCTGGCTCAGTACGCCACGAAAGTTGTCTTTATGGTGGCAGGCATTCCGATGGTGGTGAAAGACAACAACGAATAGTGTTTATCCATTTATTAAAAACACAAATCCCCAGTGTTTTTCTGGGGATTTGTTGCTATAGCTACGTTGTTAAAATATCTTGTTCAGCAAGGGCTCAAAGAAGAGCGCGATGGTGACGACGACGATTAATAGAGTGATGCCAATCGCCAGGATATTGGTTAGTTTGGAGTTGGTGTATTTACCCATAATCTCTTTGCTGTTGGCGAGTTTGAGCACCAGGATGAGTAAAACAGGCAAGAGTATGGCATTCAGGGTTTGCGAGAGGATCATCATCTGGAAGAGTGGCGCGTTTGGAATGAGCACTACCAACGAGCTGATGGCCATAATCGCGATGAGCATGCCATAAAACACGGGTGCCTCTTTCACTTTGCGGTTGAGCCCACGTTCAAAGCCGTATGCCTCGCAAAAGGCGTAAGTTGTTGCCAGGGGCAATACCGAGACAGCCAGCAACGACGCGCCCAGGAGACCGACCGAGAATAATATGCTTGAAGCTTCACCAGCCAATGGCTGCAATGCCATGGCGGCATCTTTGGCGTCGTTCACCGCGACACCGTTCACATAGAGCGTCGCCGCGGTAACGATGAGGATAAAGGCTGAGATGACATTTCCCCAGGCTGAACCAAAGCTGACATCCAGGCGCGTGTAGCGATATTCCTTCATGTCCACACCACGGTCTGCTATCGAGGCTTGCAGGTAGTAAATCGCCCAAGGGGTAATAGTGGTACCGATGACGGCTAACATCGTGATCAAAAATTGCCCATTAAGCTCAATTTGTGGGCGGATGATGGCTTGTCCGATGGCTGCCCAGTCTGGTTTGACGGTGAAAACAGCCACGACATAACTGAGCGAAGCCAAACACAAAATCAAGAGCACACGTTCAACATATTTGTATTCCGCTTTGAGAACAATGAAGGTCATCACGACCGCGGCAATTGGTACGCTAATGTAGCGACTGATGCCAAAGAGCTCTCCCGCCGCGGCAACACCTGCGAACTGGGCGATGGTCGTCGCAATGTTGGCAATGATTAGCAGCAACATGGCCAGGGTGGATATCTTTACACCAAAGCGTTCGCGGATGAGGTCTGCGGTGCCTTTGCCGGTAACCGCGCCCATGCGGGCTGCCATCTCAAGGATGACGACTTCGCCAATCGTAATTACGAGAATGATCCAAATCAGCTTATAGCCATAAGTCGCGCCTGCCACTGAATAAGTTGCGATGCCGGGCGCGTCATTATCAGCGCTGGCAGTAATTAATCCTGGGCCAAGAATGGTAAGCAAGAAAATGAACTTGCTTAGCCACACAGGGCGTTTTTTCTTGATGGTATCTTTCATGCTTTACTCACTTTCCGGCGAAGCGCGGGATGCGTTTCTTCCACGCGGTGGGCAGGACGGTATCCAGCGCGTCGTCAACAGTGACGATGCCTAACATTTTTTGGTTTTCTGGGTCAATGACCGGGATGGCCATGAGATCGTATTTCGCCACCAAATAAGCTGTTTCGTTTTGGTGGGTCAGGGGTTCAACATGCACGATGTCGTCATCAGTCCAGTCATGGAGAGGTTTTTCAAGTGGCGCGGTAACGAGGTCTCGCAAGCTCACCACGCCTTCCAGCTTCTGATCGTTATCCAAAATGTAAAGATAGTACATAAACTCATCTTCTTTGGCTTCTTCGGATGTGCGCAAGTGGGTGAGTGCTTGCTCAACATTGAATTCCGCTGGTACCCAGGCAAACTCGGTAGTCATGATGCCACCGGCACTGTTTTCAGGGTATGCCAGGAGCTGGCGAATTTCAATCTCATCTTCGTCTTCCATCAGGCTGAGGAGTTGCTCGGAGCGTTCATCATCCAACTCTGCCAGGAGATCTGCGGCTTCGTCGGGATCCATCACCTCAAGCACATCCGCGGCGCGTTCAGGGTCCATGGCGGACAGAACAGCTTGTTGCACTTCAAACGAGCTTTGCTCAAGTGTATCGGCAAGGATTTCATCATCAAAGCCCTGCAGCAAGGCTTTGCTGGTATGGTGGTCTAAGTCATCGAGAATGGCAGCAATGTCCACTGGCTCCATTTGAACCAGACGTTCCTGGGAGACTTTTAGGCGTAAGGGGTCATCGTGTTCAATGCTGGCAACATCTTCCCAGGCGATAATTTGGCTTGTTAGCTTAAAGTTAAATGTTTTGGCAAGGAATTTCGTGGCTGTGTCTAAACCCAGGCGGCGTAACAGTCCGCGCATGCCAACATCCACACCGGTTACCAAAAACTGTTGATTCTTGCGCGCGATGACCACATCATTTACGCGCACCAGGCGTTTGCCCTCGGT